>JAUYHF010000008.1 GCA_030690165.1 Deltaproteobacteria bacterium
TATCCTTACTGCCTGTGCATAATTCTCTATTGTGGCTCTTTGAGTCATGGGGTATCCTCCTTTTGTTTTGGTATTGGCTTACCATGGAGATACCCCTTTCTTGCTTCTGACACAAGAAATAATACATTACCGACTTATACATTGCCTTGACAACAAAAGAAAATAGGTATATATTATAAACAAAGGTTACCTTATGTAGTTGCAGGATGAGTGGAGGCTAACCCAGGGAGGTGATAAGTATGAAGGCAATCAGAAAATGGAGCCCCTTTAACGAATTAGCCACCCTGCATGAAGAAATGGATGACTTTTTCAGAAAGACAGTGGGCGCGATGGGTGGGCTGACTCATAGCTTTTGGGGGGAGGGAGAGACTTGGTGCCCAACTGTAGAGAGTTTTATAAAAGAAGGGAATCTCGTAGTGCGTTGTGATGTCCCTGGAATGGATCCAAAGGACATTGATATCTCTATAGTTGGCAACACACTTACCATCAAAGGAGAGAGAAAGGCTTCCAAAGAGGCAAAAAGGGAAGATTATCTCTTGAGCGAAGTGCACTATGGCTCCTTTGAGAGGACATTAACACTCCCGGAAGGTGTGAGGGCAGATAATATCCGAGCCAACTATAAGAACGGCATCCTTGAGGTTGCAATGCCTGCTGCAAAGGCGGTGCTTCCGAAAAAGGTTGCTATTGAGGTAGAAGGCGCTAAAGAGGAGTGGAGAAAGGCAGCATAAGTAAAAAAAAAAATTATAAGAATTAATAAAAAGCTTCCATCTCATCCAAAAGGTAACCGGGTTATAAAGGATAAAAAAACAATCCCAGATAGAACAGTTAAAAATCTGGGATTTTTATTTTAAAAATAATCCTCAATCCTCTCTTATAACAGGAAACTTTATACTTACAATAGTTCCCTTGCCCCCCGGACTTTCAACTGTGATGTCGCCTTTGTGATCCTGGATTATTTTGTAAGCGATGGTCAACCCTAAACCGGCCCCTGTCATCTTGGATGTATAGAATGGGTTAAATATACTTTTCAGGTTTTCTGACTTTATACCGCAGCCTGTATCTCTTATCACTAAGTCCATATAGCCGCCTTCAGAAGGTATTGTCGTAATTTTTATTTCTCCTTTTCTGTCAGCGGCGTCTATCGAGTTTTGCAGAATGTTTAAGATGGCCTTTTTAAGATTAGTCTTATCTATCATCAACAATGGAGGGTCCTGCATAAGGGAAAGTTTTATATCTATAGCGTCTGTTCGCATAGTCCCCCTTATATCCTCTACAGCCTCTCTTATTACCTCATTTATATCACCCTTTTTCAATTCAGAAACCTGAGCATTTTTATATTCATCTACCCTTTTCACAAGATTCTCTAATCTTTCCACTTCATGTATAATTAAATTTATATGCTCTTGCAATTGTTTATCTGCCAACTTTTCTTTTACCCGTCTTGCCAATCCCCCTATTGTCATAAGCGGGTTCCTGATCTCATGGGCAATTCCATCAACTAATTGGCCGAGGGATGCAAGTTTCTCCATCTCTATTAACCGCATCTGAAGTTCTTTCATGTGCAGGAGAGACCTTACCCTGGCAGAAACCTCTACAAGGCTCACTGGTTTGCATAGATATTCTTCTGCACCGATATCCAGCCCCAAGACCTTATCCTCAACATCTCCCCTTGCTGTAAGCATGATGACAGGTATATACCTTGTTTTCTCGCTTGCCTTAAGCCTTCTTGCAACCTCATACCCATCCATCCGCGGCATCATTATATCCAGAAGTATAAGGTCAGGGTCGAAGGTTTCAACCTTTTTGAGGGCCTCAAGTCCGTCATAGGCAACATCGGTTTCATAACCATCAACCCCAAGCTTTGAAGTCAAAAGCACCACATTCCCTTCATCATCATCAACTACCAACACCCTTATCTTTCTCACCGTTCTTTAGTCCTTTCTTTTCCCCGATTAAGACCTTCGGGGACATGTTTTATAAGTTTCTCCTTTTCCAGAGAATATGCCTCCGCGCTATTTTTATCTCCCAAGGCTGTATATATATCTATTATTTTATCAAGGAGTTTTAATGTTCTTTTATCATTCCCTCTGCTGCTGTCAACCGCATATGCCCTAAGGAAAAAATCCAGGGCTTTTTTAGTGTTGTTCTCCCTGAGACTTAATATGCCAAGATTAGACAGATCAATGGAAATCTTTGCGCTTAGCCCAAGTTTTTTATCTATTGCAAGGGCATTTTCATAAAGTTCTCCGGCTTTTTTATAATCCTCTTTTTCAACCCAAATATCTCCCAATCCCCGCAGCGAATCGGCAATATCCGCCTCCATGTCATAACCTTTGTTTAATTTCAGTGCGTCATTAAAAACCTTTTCTGCCTCTTCAGGTTTATTGTCGGCTTTGTATGCCATTCCCATTATATTAAGCCTGTTGCCTATCGTATGATAACCCTGTTTGCGGTCTATAGCCGCAGCCCTTTCCATGTTATCTATAGCATCTTTATTATTGCCGCCGGTCAGGTAATAATATCTGCCAAGGCTCGCATAGCCTTCAGAAAGGACAAATTGGTCGTTAAGACCGACGCCGATATGTACCACCCTGTTAAATGTTGTCCGCACATCATCAAACCTTTCCATAAGAAGATACAGCCTTCCCAGATTCAAAAGATTCACGGCAATCCCCTTCTGGTTATCCACGCTTGTATTCAATTGAAGCGCGGTTTGGAATTCAATCAATGCCTTATTGTATTTTCCAGCCTCAACTGCAAGAACCCCTCTCTGGTTAAAATCTATTGCCTCAATTTGAATCGCCGGCAATTCTGTTTTTTTTGCAGATGCGCAGCCGAAAAATACAGTAGACAGTAAAAATACGGTCACCAGACACCAGACACCAGACACCAGACTTGTGACTTGTGATTTATTCATTTCTCCATCCCATCCAGCGGAACAAGCTTAAATTCTTCCCTTGGAGGCAGCATTATATTTATTGGCCATGTATCCTTAGCCCCTTTAATAATCTCTTTTGTGTCACCCAGCATCTCTTCCGTATCCTCAAGCATATTTTTTACCCCATGGCTCTTTTTTGAGAGGACATCGCTAAACCCTTTTACATCGTCCATTATCTTTACAGCCTTATCCATAACCTCCGGAATCTTTTTTGATGCCTTCTCCGCATCCTCTGCCACAATATTAAGCTTATCAATCACAGGCGCGGCCTTTTCACCGATATTACCGACCTTGCCAAATGCAGAATTAGCTTCCCTGAATGCAGAGGTTGCCTCGCTGACAGTATTCTTTGCATCTTTCAATACCCCGTTCAGATTGGTCTTTGTCTCCAATAATCCCTCTGACAGCTTTTTAATATTGGCAATGGCCTTCTTTATATCGCCCTCCGGATTATTTATGTAGCCTATAGTTTCCTTAATCTCCTGAAGAACAGGCTTTACCTCTTTTACAATCAACTCTTCTATTCCCATCACCTTTTCATAGGGAAGTTCTTTCCCGTCTTCTATTATTATGGCAGAGGCAGGGGCTACAGTAACATCTACAACTGTCTCTCCTATGACCCCTTCTTTCATCATTCTGGCAACAGAACCCTGTCTTATCCATTTCTGATATTCTTTGCTTATCTCCAGGGCTACCTTTACCCTGGCCTCGGAGGTTAAAGACATGGACTTCACCTTTCCTATCTTAAACCCTGATAATTTTACAGGCATCCCTTCAATAAAACCCATTCCGCTGTCAACAATAAAAAATAGATGATATTTCTTAATGAACATCCCCCGTTCCTTTCCCATAAAAAAGAATATAGAGAAGAGCATCACAATAACAATAGAAACAAAAATGCCTACCTTTTTTTCAAGGTTTTTAAATCTGGGGTCTTTTTGCCCTGCCTTTGCCGTTGTCAATTAAATAATTCTCCTGTTTTCTATCCGTAATATTCTGTCAGGCATTATATCTCTTACATCCCTTTCATCATTGGCTAGCATAATGCTTACTCTATCTTTTTTAGCTTTATGAAATTCGTCTACAAAGTTTAGCAGCTGCAAACCCTGATGCGCATCCAATCCTTCCATGAGTCTATCATATATCATAATCACGGGGTCAAGCGCCATTGCCCTGGCAAGCGCAATGGCCTTTTTTGTATAAGACGGCAGCGGCCCGGGAAGTTCCCACATATCCCCTTTATATCCTACAGACCCAAGAAGAAAAACCGCCCTTTCCATTACAGTATCAGGAGTCAAATTAGTGTGATATTGAAGAGGAAGTATAACATTTTCAATTACCTTAAGATTGCTTATAAGAGAGGCATTCTCAAATACAACGCCGATACCTTGCCTCAATATGTCAATCTCTGAACGTTCGAGATCTCCTATATCTTTGCCAAAGAGCCTTACCCTGCCCTGTTGAGGGGTTTCAAGCCCCAGAAGCAGCCTCAATAATGTGGCCTTGCCTGAACCAAGCGGCCCTATAATGGCCGCCCTTTCACCTTCATAAAATTCCGCATCAACATCTTCAAATATCGCGGCGCCGCTGTCTGTTGCATAATAAAGCCCTCTTATTTCTATCAATTTATCCATATTAGTGTTTATATGTTTTTTCTTGTGGGTTCAGGTTTGCAACCTGAACCTTTTGAGTGTAACTCAAGGCTTCAGCCTTGATGCCTCAAACCTCTCAAACCTGAAGGTTTGAGTTACAGACAGGTTATATCAAAAGTAAAAGAACCATTAAACGAATATTCTTTATAATCAGATACAATCCCTTTTCTAACCGGGTTATTCAATACATACATCGCCGTTTCTCTAATATCCTCATCTTTTCTTAAGACATGGTCATAATAACTCAAGTGCCAGAGGTTTTTTTGAAATCTTTGTTTAAACCAATATCCGCTCTTTTGCTTAAAGAGTTTCATAAATTTCTTCACATCGGCATCTTCATCCGATCCTCTCAACAGCAAATGCACATGGTCAGGCATAAAACAAAAGGCGTCTACCGATACCCTTTCCTTCTCTGCTGTGTCTTTCATTATAGCGATTATTGGTTCTACAACATCAGATTTTTTCAAGTAAAGGTTTCTCTCTTTGGTCAGGATTGTTATAAAGTAGGCATAATATCCCGCATACTCAAAGTGTTTCAACCGCGGCCTCTTTGGAAAAGGCTTATCATTCTTAAGAGGCATAATACCTCGTCATATACCGTAACTCAAGGCTTTAGCCTTGATACTTCAAACCTGAAGGTTTGAGTTACAAAAAATGTCGCGTGCAGGGGCAATCACCCCTGCACCCCATCACAAAAAACCTTAGAAAATAGAATCTCAGAACTCAGAAAATAACTACTGGGCGGAAACAGAGAGACGAAAACCGTAGCTGCCGTAACGAGTAGAGGGCTCGTACCAGAGCCGGATAGATGCCCGCAAGTACTGCGGCCAGACCTTCCACGAACCGCCGCGAAGCACCCGGTATTGTCCGCTGCTTGGCCCTTTAGAATTATCCTTCGGACTATTCTCGTAATATCCACTGTCATACCAATCATTCACCCATTCCCATACATTACCGCTCATATCATACAGCCCAAGTCCGTTCGGTTTTTTCTGCCCCACAGGATGAGTCTTATTGCCAGAATTACTTTCATACCACGCAACACTGTCAATATCATTACTGCCTGCATATTTCTCGTTCTTGCCGCCGCTTCTTGCCGCATATTCCCATTCTGCCTCTGTGGGAAGACGAAATCCCCCTTGTCCCCCTTTTGAAAAGGGGGAATTAGAGGGGAATTTTTGATTGAGTTTATTTATGTATTCCTGTGCATCATCCCAACTGACTTTCTCAACAGGGCAGTTGTCTCCGCATTCTCTGAAATATGATGGATTGCTTCCCATAATTGCAACCCACTCTTTTTGTGTAACCTCATATTTGCCCATGTATAAAGCATCCACACATACTTCATGGACTGGTTTCTCACTATTATCCCCATCTCCGAAGGTATCCCCCATCTGAAAACACCCGCCTTTGACAAAGACAAATTCCATGCCGGTTGTGGGGTCTGCAAACTCTCTGGTTATCCTGCTTGTATTATAGTTATCCCCCTCTGGTCCCTGAAGGGTAAATTTAAGAGGTTCTCTTGAGCCATCGGATGCAATATTTATGGCTGCGCTTGCAACAAGTAAATCAGGATTCTGATAATACTCCCTTGCCTTTGCCTTAGGGATGGATATATTTATCCCTACTACTATATCCTTAATTAGCCCTGATATAGTAAACTCCTCTTTTTCCGGGGTATATTTTACAAACTTCCACTTTATCTCTTTATTCCCTACAGGGAATTCTTGTTTGGTTAGATTATCTCGCTGCTCAAGGAGTGGCTTAATCTGCCCTGACATACCTGCCTTCAACTGTCCTGTAATTGCTGTCTCTTTTTGGGATAATTCTGTCTTTAATGAGGATACCTCTATTTTTGCCTTCTCAAGCCTCTCTTTGTATTCCAACTCTGTCTCAAACATCTTATCCATCGGAGGCTGATTCTCTGCCTTTTTAATCTTCGGCTCATAATAGTCCTTTACAGGTTTCAACTGTTTTGGCATCTCTGTCTGATAATCACTCCCAAGTTTTGCAATCATAGTGTTGAGCCTTTTAACCTCTGTCTGTGCCTCTGTAATGCCCAGTGCGGATGCAATGCCTCCAAGCTCCTGTTTCATCTTTTCGGATTGGAGCTTCAGGTATGCAAGCCTCTCGCCCCTCTCCTTTTCCTGTATTTTAATCTTCTCAGCGTCTTTCAGCGATTCTTCCTCCATCCTTTTTCTCATTTCAGCTTCTCTTTGGGCAGATTCTTCACGGAGTCTCGCCTGTTTTAAGGCAGACTCTTTTAACAGCCTCTCCCTTTCAAGCTCCCTTATCTTTGCATCCTCTTTTCTTTTCCCTGCCTCTTGTTTGAGCCTTTCAAGCTCTCTCATCTCTGCCTCGAGGGTGGATACCTCCCCCTCCGACTCTTTCTTTAGTTTTTCAAAGTCAGGTATGAATACAAAATCGCCTGTTCCGTAAATCTTTCCTACCTGCGGCCTCTGTTTGTGCCCCTTTGACATGGCATCGCCGTAAACCTTCTTCTCAAGCTCAAGTCCCAATTCCTGTGCGGTTATGAAATCCTTGTTGTTTTTGAGAGCCTCTATAAGCCTGCCTGTGAATACGGAATGACCGTAAAGCCCGCCATCCAAAACCTCTTCGTTTTCGCCGCCGGCGGTTATTATCTGGCGGACAGGCTCACGGGTAATCTCCTCGAGATATGCCAGTTTATGAGATGGCTCAAGCCCTGCGCCCCTTGTAGAGAGGAGGAGTCCTCCAAAACATGCGTCCATTACAAAAAGGATATGTTTCGCAGGGATAAGAGGGCTTATATCAGAGCTTATCTGCTGCATGGATATGTTTTTGTGCATCTCGTTTATTTCAAGAGAGCCGTCATTGGGGATTAGATAGCCGAGTTTTTTCTGCTGCTGGGGAGAGCGGGTAATCCCATGCCCTGCAAAGTATATAAAAATTGCCTCATCTGAGCCTGCAGTGGCAAGGTCTCCTTGAAGAACCTTCATGATATTGTCCCTCGTTGCCTCCTCATTATAGAGGGTGATAATTTTACTGACAGGGTATCTCTCCCTTAAGACCTGCTCCACTCCTTTTGCATCCCTAACGGCAAATTTGAGCTGGTGTTCGGCTTTGAGGTTCTGATAGCGGTCTATGCCGATAATGACAGCCGTTATCTTGTCATAGAGGGCAAGGGTCTTTGCCGCTCCTTCATCACGGACGGTAATACGCACTCCTCTGGTATTGGGTGCGGAATAGGCTGTGCCGACAGCACAAAAAAGGAACAAAACAGAAAAGAAAAAAACTCCAATCTTGTTATACATTTTACACCTCCTTCATTCCGTAATGTAGTGCGAACCTTTAGGTTCGCTTTGAGCGAGGCTGAAGCCTCGCACTACGATAGAGACGGCATAGCCCACCCTACCATAAAAAAGATTGCGAGGAATAAAAGGATTTTTGTTTTCATGGCTGCCTCCATATCGTCTTAATCGTAACTCAAGGCTTTAGCCTTGATTGTATCAAACCTAAAGGTTTGAGTTACGCTTACGGTGTTTTAAGGTTTGAGTTACAGTCTCTTATCGTAATAACAGTTTTGTTTTCATATTGTTATCCCTCCGCCTTACATAAAAAACACTGCCGTTATAATGCCGTCCACGATAAACACCAGAAACAGGCTTGTTATAACAGCCTTTGTGGTCTCCTGAGGTATCTGTGTTATTGATTTTCCGACCCTCAGGCCGTGAAGCGTGGCAACAGCGCCTATTATAAGACCAAAGATTATGCTCTTTAAGAGAGACGCAATAACATCCATAAAACCCATTGTTTCCAGCACACTTGAAATATATACGCCAAAGCTTATACGTTTGCCAAAACCGGCAAGAAGATACCCGCCAAGTATTGTTATCACTTCAAAATAAAATGTTAAGACAAAGACAGAGATTGCAGTTCCTATGACCCTTGGCGCCACAAGATACCGCTTTGGCTCTATCCCCATAGCCTCAAGCGCAATAATCTCATTGTTCACCTGCATAGAACCAAGTTCTGCGGCCATCGCAGTTCCGCTTCTGGCTATGACAATAATAGCCGCAAAGACCGGGCCCAGCTCTCTTATAACCACCCAAACCAGAATTTCGCCTATAAGCCTTTCTCCGCCAAACAGGGGAAGTATGCTTATAACCTGCGTAACAATGATAATGCCAAGGATTGCAGCAATCCATGAAATGATAGAAAAGGCCTCAATGCCTGTGAAATATACCTGCTTATATATTACACCGGATATTGCCCTTCTGCCTGTGGCGAGATGAAAAAGAAGTGTATTTATAGAAGATATTACAAAATCTGCTATTGCATAGAGATCATAAAAAAATATCAGAACCTTCCTGCCGATGGAAACAAATATAGACATCTTTAACTACCAACTACCACCCTACCTTCACCATTAAAAACGGCCCGTTTAATTTAAAATCCACCTTATTGTCCCCGTCCGCTACTTTTAAATCAAACATCCTGTATCCGCCTGAGATGGTGGTAAATGGAACCGGGTTGAAATTTATATACGCCTCGCCGTCTATCAAATGATTGCCGCTGTATGCTATACCGGTAACCTCTGCGCCAATGGACAATAAAGCCGGCAGGCCAACCTGGGCGCCGAGTCCGATAGTTGGAATGGGCGCTGTGACTGAATAGGCTTTATCAACCCCAATGGCCGGCGCCTTTAGCTTGGCTTCTATGTCAAGGAGTTTAATATCAAAGATAATCCCTAACCTGTTGCCCAGCATATCTATGATATCATACCTGTATCCCAATCTTTGATAGAGTATATCCAGGCTTGAGTCAACCTTTGTGCTGGCAGTATATGTTTGACCTGCAAAGGTTACAGATTGAGTTATGGTCTTCTGGCCTGTCCAGGATAAAGGCATGTGGCCGTATATCAGATGGTGGCTGCCAAGGTTCAGATCTATCCTTCCTTCCCAGAAATTCTTTTTGTCATCCACGCCGAGGGTATCTACCAGATTAATCTCTGTGCCGATAACAGAGGCATCCGTTACCTTAACCGTTGAATCAAGGCTTGTAAACCAGTATCTGCCTTCCACATGCACAATGGCGTTTGCAGTAGAGTGCATGAGGCCGAACAGCATAACAACAAGAACAGCTAATAGTATTTTCTTCATCTTTACCACCTCCGTAGAGTTTTTTAAAATCCTGTATACCGTATTTTCACATTAAAGTCATCAAAATTTATAACCTTTAACCCTTTTTTCTTTGAAAGGCTGGCAGCCAGATAGATTGTCTGTTCAGGGTATTGCACTGTGAATTCTCCGAGGCCGTCTTCTTTTACATCTGTTGCCCATGCTATGCCCTGAAGAAATCCCTTTATAGAAAGATTGGTGTTTACATCGGTGATATTATCTATCAGCACCTTTACCTTTTTATTGCTCTCCTGCAGGTGTTTGGTGACAGCATCCTGAATCTTCTGCGAGGCCTTTTCCCTCAAACTATCTACCGCACTGAATGCAGCGTCTTTTATAGTGGCCCCGGCCCCTTTATCCTGCTCATAACCGCTGGCAATGATCTGTCTTGGCCCGCTGCCTTTTCCGGCAATAAGGCGGTATGTAAGCCGCGCAGTAACAACATTATAAGGAAGCTTCATGCCGCCGCCAATATCCTTGCCTTCTTCTCCTGTAACAGTGGTGTCTATCTTTCCGATAAGGATTACATTTGAAAGGTATTTATAAACAAGGCCCCGGAGTGATAGAAAATTATTGGTCTTCATGGCCTGTTCAACCTGGCTTGCAGTCAAGGTATGCTCGCTGCCGGCAACATCATAAACCTGATAGCCATGAGACGCCAGATTATTTATAATCCCCTCAGCCAATGGATTGGATTCTTCAATATCACCGTCTGGAAATCTGGCAGGTATAAAAACTGTTACTGATGTGTTTCTCGCAAGTTCAATAATTGCCTCTTTTGCGCTGGCAGGAATTACGGATGCACTTATCTTCACCCAATAGATGTCGTTCTTTTGTCCCTCTCCCTGTATCTTAAAGTCCCTGACGCTGCCGCCAACCTTCTTTTTTATCGTCTCATCCATTAAAGCAGAATCCTGAACAATTGTCAGGGACTTTACCTCAACCCCAACTGTCTTTTCTATGGCGTCCCATTTGGCTCTGGCAACGGCCTCCAGTTTTGCAGAAGGGATATCGCCTTCAAGTATTGCTGCCTCGCCTGAAGCATCTACCAGCAGATCTTCTTTACCCTGCTGGCTAAATGCAATAGAAGACAGAAGGGAAAAGCAAATAGCGAGCGCTAAGCTAATAGACGCAACCTTTATGTTGTGTTCTATGCTTATGTTTTTATGATACATTTTAAGTTTGCTCCGAAAATACCCCATCCCCACCCTAACCCTCCCCTTGAAGGGGAGGGAGTATAAAATAGTCTCCTCTCCCTCAGGGAGAAGAAGAAAAGAGGGTGGGTTGTTACTTACTTCAACACAAATACAACCTTTGCGCCTTCTAAAAAGTTTGCTTTCTGGTTTGCGCTGAATATGCCGGCCGCATCATCACCGCTCACCTGCACATCAGTGAATTTTACAACACCGACCACCTTTACTACCATAGGGTTCTTGCTTCCCCTTTCGGATAATATTGCCTTTGCCTTGCCCACATCATTTGTGTAATCACCTGCGCCTCTTTCAACAAGGATATTCTGGGCAATCTTGGTGGGGTCATAAAGGATTTCGCCATTTTGTGCCAATATCCTGTTTATCAGCGCAGGCTTAAATGGATGCTCTTTTATGTCAAGTATAAGCGCGTCATACAACTGCGCCGGCTCAGCAGGCAGCGCGGCAGGAGGCGCAGGCGACGGAGCTACAGGAGGCACATACGCAGGAGCAGTTGGCTGTGGAAGCGCGGATAAAACTTGCGGCAAAAGCTGGCCGTTTAAGCCATCAGCGCCGTCAACCTGTATAGCAAGATAAACCACAGCAATGCCTCTAAGAGAATCGTACGCTTCGTAGATAATCTGGGCGCCCTTTATCATTCCCTCTACTGTGCTCCTTATCTGGTCAGATTCAAGCGCCATATCCTTCACGGTAGTCTGGCCTGTTACTATTACACCGTTTAGCACCTCAGCTACATTCCTCTGCGCAACAGCTGTTGCCGCCCTTTTGGCTGTAAGCTCCTTTTCTCCGGAGGTAGCGGCATCTTTCTTCGGCAGTCCTTCGCCTTTTACAACCAACTTGCCTTGTATAAAGGCCTGCGTGATATTTGTAACCTCCTTAGGCGGCTGCTCTGCCATAACAATAAAAGGCAGCGCCAGAAACAGAAATGAAAGCATAAATATCAATCTCTTCATAGAAACCTCCTTTTTTGAATACAGGTTGAGGTTAAGGCTGAGGTTGAGAAAAACCTATTATTTGTCTTTCCTTAACCTTGACCTCAACCTTAACCTGTTTTTTAATATATATTCATTTTCTGTCTCAATATCCTTATGGCGAGGATTGCCTCTGCGCCGTCCACAAGGTCGTTCACCCTGAATTCACCGGAAAGCTCCGGCTCCATTAGTCCCCTTGTTGTCATATTCATCACCGCATTGTACCATGTGGCTGTAGGCGGCACATCAGGGAATGGCGACTTTTCCTGGCCGAAATAGGCTGTGGCGATCTTTTCATCGCCAGTAAGCTTTATTAATACATCCTCTAAAACAAGGGCAAACTCCCTTCTTGTAATGCCATCAGCAGGCTTAAAGAGAAATGCCTTTGTTGTCTGGTCATAGATAGGCTCAAGACCCCTTATCCCCCACTTCATCATTGTAAGCGCTTCTTCCTTGAACTGATGGTTCAGCATATCAGCAGGGGTAAATTCCGGCTTTAGCTTATCTATCTCGCTCTTTATAGGTATCCTTCCTGCAAAGAGTTTATCTATCTTGATCTCATCTGCCAGAAGCGCTGCCATGTCGCCCCTTGTTACAGACTCCCTCATGGCTATCTCCTTACCCACATCGCCAAGCGTGATTCCGCCCATTGCCCGCACTATCTTGTCAACCCGCTTCCATCCCTTATCCGCTTTTTCATTCCACTTGCCTTCGCGTTTCATGTTGAGGACTTCGCTGAATCTATCCCTTGCCTTCTGGAACTCCCTTGCCTCAAGATAGGCAAGGCCCATGAAATAAGGGGCAGCCTCTCTTCCGTCATAATAGATAAGCTTGCGCTGCTCATCAACATTCAATTTCATTGCATCCTTGAAGTGGTCTTCCGCCTCATCAAGCCAGCCTTTTGTTTTCAATGCTGTGGCAACCCTCACGCCTGCGACATGATATGCAAATTCATCTTCTTTTGTATTCGCAAGTTTCTTCGCGTGTTTTAGGTGATCCATTGCCTTGTCTGTATCTGTCTGACGATAGCCTGCCTCCTTCTGAGACTTTGCCTTCTCGGCATTCACCATAGCCAAACCGCTGTGCGCAGGGCTGTATTCAGCGTTGCAGTAGAGAGCCCTTTCAAACTTTGCCTCTGCATCCTGAACCTTCCCCTGCTCAAGAAGCTCCATACCCCTTGCATAATGATGGGGCGGATTGTCTTCAGGGGTTGTGCATTTGGCAACATGCTTTGCGCAGCCGGAAGCAAACAGGACACACCCAAGAAGCAGTAAAACACTTGCCTTCAGATTCTTCATTTGACACCTCCTTTTAAAATATAGGTTGAGGTTTAGGTTGAGGTTGAGAAAAACCTATTTATTATTTGTCTTTCCTTAACCTTGACTTCAATCTTAACCTGTCTTTACTTTATCTCCCTTACAATATCACCTGTCTGAAAACCCATACCTGAGGAGGCAGCGCCCTCAGAGACCTTTTCATTCTGATGGCTTGTAAACATTATCTCGCCGATCTGTTTTTCTCTTTTGCCTATAACCCGGCCTGTATCAGGGTCAACCAAATCTGCCCCCGGTCTGTATACCCCAAGCTTTATGCCAGCCTCCAATTTAGACCTTGTCCCGCCCCTGAATATTATTGTCTTTCCATCCACAAGCAACACCTTACTCTGGAACGGCCTATTGTTCAATTCCTTTATCATTTCACTCATGGCCTTTGTAAGCGCATCTCTTAATGCGCCGTCCCGCAAACCCACATCAGCGCTGGATTTTGAGCCGAAACCAAGCACGCCGCCGGTCTTTTTTCTGTATTCGCCCATGCCTGATTTCTGTAAAAGTCTCTTGCCTGTGGCTATATCCACAAGGCCGTAATCCACCTGAACCCTTGCCACCTGTGTCTTTGACTGCATAATCAAAACATCTGAAGCTTCTTCAACCTCTGAATAGGCTGTTATAGAACCTGATACACGGAAGTCAATGGATTCAAAACCCTCTGCAGCGTTCTTTTTCCCTGTCTTTACAGCGCCTGTCTGCTGAAGTTTAATCACTTCTTCCTGCTCCTTCATCTCATCTTCAGTAAGCATTATGGGCTCAAGACCGGCTGATTTTACGAGCGTGGCCAAAGTATCAGTAGCAGGCTGCTCAAGGTTCGGCGTCCTTGTTTTATTCTTAAAGGTGATGATGCCTATGGTATATTCAGGCCCTGAATATTTAAGGCCTGCCTCTTCCAGTTTTGCGGTCTCACCAGTAAGGGTGGTGTCCTTCTTTACCGCCCCTGTCATAGTTGCCCCGCAGCCCGTAAATATCGCCAAAACAAATACTGAAAAAACTATGAAGCTGATTCCATTCTTTAGATATTTCATCTCTTTTTACCTCCTTTTTGAATTGCCTTTTAACTTGCTCTATCTTTGTATCTAAATCAAGGATTCTCCCCCATAAAAAGCTCCATCATGCCGGACATCTTCTTATATCCCTGTGGCGCCTCAAAGAGGTCTCGGGGCGGGCTGACAAGTTTTATATTCTTCATCTCCACAACAGTCTTAGCATCTTTATTTTCCATCTCAGCCCTTATAACAAACCTATCCAGGTCATTTGCCTCCCAGAGATAACCCTCATCGACAGCGCCGTCCTTATAAGTAATCTTTACCTGAAATTTATCACACGGATGGCCGTCTATCTTTTCCTCGCCGACTTTCTTCTTTTCCACCTTCGGCATATCTCCTTTCCCCTCTTTAATGGCTATCTCAAGATATTTATTCTTATCGGGGTACAAATTATAGCCTACTTTTAAATCAGGCCTTATGATAAATACCATCCTGCTTAAACCAGGCGGCATCTCACCCCCTTTTGCCTTCAATGTCTTGCCCATGTCCATCTCGCTTCTGAATTTATCCCCGAGTTTTGCAAGTTTCGCATCAAATACCATTGTTTCCTTATTTGACTTGATTGTTGATGTCGTAATCATATCAGCAGTAAAATCCCTTTTGCCCAGTTCGAAATATGCGGGCATGCTAAACTCGGGCATTTTAGGCTCGGGTATCACCGGCATAAAAGCAACTTGGGTTCCACCGCATAAACCCGAGCCAGGGCCAACCGGCAGAGTGTTAATTATCATGCCTACCATGATCTCTGATTCATGCTTCAGGAATGTGCCTGTAGCTTTTTTAACAGTCTTCTCGGCGAGTCCAGAGACAAATCCAGCAATAAACCCGCCCTGTCCTAACTGCTCGCTCATTGCCTTTTCAGGCGGCAGGTCGCGCCAGTTTTGCACCCCAATGTAGTCTTCAGCGCCCTTCACCTCTTTATCTTCTGTTAGTTTGCCAACCGCTGAGGCCCCGCCGGCTATTGTTCCTGCAATACCCTCAGTCATTCTTGTTTCGCTTTTAATGCCCTGACCTTTGCCCCATACAACCGCGCCTGTCTTAGCGTCAACAAGCTTAAATCCTGCCCTTACCTTTCTTATATTCAAGACCCCTGTGGTCTTTTCCTCAAAATTAAAGAGTGTGCCGTATATCACAGCATCAACACCAAGCTTTTTGCCCAGCTCCTGCGGATTTGTCATATCAAGCTGGGAGCCGAGTGTTATGCCCAGTTCATCCTTTAATATCTGACTAACCTCTCCTACAGCCTTGTTGATATAGCACCTTTCAAGCACCTTGGCCGCAAACATCTCCCTTACCTTTTCAGGCGCCTCCACATCGTTTGTATTATTCACCATAGGAAGCACGGCAACTGTCTTTATAGGATTGGCAGGATTGGGGGCTATATGCGGTCTGGGTATAGCACAACCGCTCATCCACAAAACAGAAAATAACAACAGCAAATAAAACAGATTTCTTGCATTTTTCATATGTCCCTCCCTTAATTAACGGCTTACCCCTACATTTTCAATAGGTTCAAAATGGGGAATGACTACGGTCATCTTTGTCGGTACCTTATCTTGAGGCACCAGGAACTTAACCCAGAGTTTAATGCGACCTTTTTGGTTAAGGGGATTTAAGCCCACGCTGCAAATGGGTCTTCCATTTGCATCCCGGCCTACATCGTATTTTATGCTGCCAACAGGATCGAGCAGGTAAACATCAGCCATGGTATTGTAGTCATTCCCCCTTGCCCCAAACTTATACCCAAAGTCGAGCTTTTGGTCGGATTCATTTATCATCACAAACCTGAGGGTAATCACCCCATCTGAAAACTTAAGTTCAGTTATATCAACCTTTATACCTTCTATCTCTCCCTCTATCCCTGTCGGAAATTTCCCAAGGGGAGTAGAAGAGCTTTGCGTTTCAGAAACAGGCTGTTGGCCTGAAACTGGCTGAGATGACGATGTCTCTGGCGCCTTTGCCTGTGGTGTCCCAGTTCCTCCAAACGTTATCTCCATGGTATTTGCTGTTGCACTGGTTACTTTTAATTTTGGGATGTCGGTAAACTTCTTTTTTGTAATCTCATCCGCCAATTGCTGGGCATTGCCTTTATAATCCACCTCTATGACAGCTACACCGCCTTCAACGCTCCTCTGATATACTGCATTGACCCCTCTTATCTGCGCCTTTATTGTGTCTTTAAAGTTTGCCAAATCAGAATATTCTTCAATCCCCCTTACTGTTATCTGAATGAGCCCGCCGGCCTGAACCTCCTGTGTCCATTTGGCGGTAATCTGGTCTATGAGCTTGCCTGAAACTTCTCTCGCAGCCCTTTCCAGAGCCTCTGTCCCGCCTGTAACCTCTGAGATGTGTCTGCTTACGCCGTGGCCTCTCGCTGATGCCAGAACAGCTCCATTGTCAACACGGATTGCTGAGGCAGTAATATCAGCAAGATAAGAGCCCACGCTGCTTCCCGATGTCCGGGGACCTGCCTTTGCCAATGCCTTTCCCTTTATGACAACCTCTGCGCCGAGTTTTCTTCCTATCTCCTTTGCCCCAGCGTCTGTTAAATCAGCAATGCGATAGGCATTTGATATGTCAATTTTACCCGTAGCCACAGAAATGTCAACTATATTAAATCCCTTGTTTATAAACTCCTCCTTTAATGTCGTCTCCGAGGCAGACATATCAAACTGCTGGCCCTTAAACTCGCTCTTGCCATACCACCAGAATATATAATATTCCTGCCCTATATTCTGCTCGGCAATCATAAATAAAACTCTCGGTTTCTCCACCCTTGCGTGCAAAAGCCCAAGGGCAGCCAGGTCGTTCTTAAGGTTTTCAACCGCTACTGCCGCAGATATTGTGACCTCGTATAGATTATCCTTTGGCCCTGCGTTTACTACATCATACTTTTGTATATATCCCTGCGTCTTTGTAAGGACACTATCCCGCACAAGCTGATAGTTCTCTACCATCGTCTCTGCCGCCACCATTGTCCCAACCGCCTGCTCCACTGCCTTTCTCATCGCATCCTGAATAGCCATATCCCTTGCCTTTGCCTCATTGCCAGGGGTAAATGGAGCAACGCCGGTGGCGCTGACAACCTGAGATTCTGCATGAGAAACAGAAGGCAGCGGCCAGTATACAGCGAACAGTAAAAACACTGCGCCACCTATTGCCAAATTCTTAATTATCTTCATAATAATTCCTCCCTTTTCAAATGTCGAATGCAGGAGACATGGAGTGTAACTCAAGGCTTTAGCCTTGATAATCTCAAACCTGAAGGTTTGAGTTACAGTTTCAAGTCTCCATAATTCTACGCTACCAAATGTTTATTTCCCTTCCAGCCTCTCTAAAATAAACCTTATCTGTTTATCTCCTGGATTAAGTCTTAAGGCCTCTTTTATTGCAGCCTTTGCCTCTTCATCTCTCCCCAATTGATACAACAGCAAGCCGTATGCCTTTGAGAGGTTTGAATCAAGTGGGAATTTTTTCACGCCCTTTTTCAAAAAGCCGAGCGCCTTTTCATTATCCTCCATGCCCTGATATGAAAGGGCGAGGTAGTAATATGTTGTGGGGCCTTCCTCAAGTTTCAGGACATCCTCAAACTGCGTTGCAGACTTTCCAAAATTTCTTTCCCTGAAATATTTTCCGGAGCTTACCAGAAGTTCGGCAACCTTTGCCTTTTTTTCCTCCGGGCTTAAGAGTGTGTATGGATTCACCTGTACCTGCGCCGGTTTGCCGTTTGGATATTTATCATCCAGAACAGTTGAAACCTTGACATTGCCCTTAAGCCTCATTTCCTCATACACGATTGTTCCAAAGAAATTGCCATCCAACTGGGCTGATAAGTCTCCTGCATCTACATTTGTATTATTTGCAAATATATTATTTTCTTTAAGCAAAGGGCTGGATTTTGCCATCTGCAAACCAACCTTATTCTGGGTTATATCGCTTTCTTTGATTGTGGATTGCGACGATTCCAGCAAAATGCCTGTGGAGTTATGCCAGATGGTAGATTTAGATATATTTGGAGAAGGTGCGCCTGTTGTATGGATAGCTGTATCATTTTTTTCCAGAATCGCATTCCTGATATTAGCAGAGGTGTTGATAAGTTTAAGCGCTGTTTTAGCGCCGATTAGCTTTACAAATGAGAAATCTGCGTCGCCGCTGTCAACAATCACCCCATTCCATGTGTCTTCAGGCGCTTTCGGCAAAAATTCTATCCATTCCTCTTTTTTGCCGTTTGCAGTAATCTTTCCCAAAATCTTTAAGGAGGCATCTTTTTCAAATAAAAGTTTTGCATCGGGTTCAATGGTAAGAAGAACCCCTTTTACAGCAACAACAGCGCCTCTGACGACATAAGTCCCTGCCGAAAGGGTAGTATCACTCGTTATCTCGCCCGTTAAAATCTGAGACTCTTTTTGCCTTAAAGAGAGTTTAATGGCCTCTGACTGTTCACCCTGGTTTTTTGCGCTGTCCTCTGCAGTAACCCTATAGTAATAGGGATCTCCTGCCTTAGCGCTTGAGTCAACAAATCTCTCTTCCTCAACAAAACCAATGTCTTTGTAACCGGAAATAGGTTTTGTGCTTCTTGAAATATGATAGCCTTTCAGGTCATTGGCAGCTACCTTATCCCATGAAAGCTCAAGTCTATCCATAAATGCCCTGCCGTTTAAACCGGTAATATGCGGCGGTGGTATGGTATCTACGGATAAAAGCCCTGTTATATCAACAAATGAAGACTCCTCGCCTGTTGAGCGTTTTAAGGTTGCAATTACAGGCGCGTCCTTTATATTGTCGCCAGGCACAGCCACGTATTCTCCAAAATACTGGCCATCCTTTATCTCTTTCATAGGAAGCGCCTTTTTAAATCCGCCGATCTCAAACATAGCAAACAAACCTTTTTCACCATCCATTGCCACATTAAAGACCTTTCCCTTGCCAAAAGGCCCTTCCTTGACATTGGAAACAACTTCTTTTATAACAGGCCTTGCCTCTGTCTTAAAGCCGGCAGGCACTGGAATCTTTTCATTCAACTTCCACCCCAGGTCATTAATTACCCGTACCCGTTGAATCTCTCGTATATTAAAAGCAGATGAAACTGCTGTAATTATCAGCCCGATGGGGGTTAGGGGAACGCCGCCCTCATGGTATCGCGCAGATTCCCTGAACCTGAATATCTCTTCACCTGTCTTTGCGTTAACCATCCATATCTCTGCCTCAACGCCTATCTGGGAATATGCCAATGCATAGACCTTGTTAAAATTAGTAACCTTTCCGTATATAAGGCCGTCAACACCAAATGTCTCAGCAGCCTCTTTTGGTGGTATTTCAAAAATGGTCTTGCCTGTGGATTTTTCAAGCCGGGCAACCTTTTCGTCAACAATGTAGGGCTCTATTTTATTATATGGTTTTGAAGAAAAGTGATTTGAAAAACTCTTTTTTACCTGTCCTGACAGGCCTATTTCATCGGTTTCATTGCCAAATGGCAGAACTGCTACGGAGCGGGGAAGCTCCAGGACAGCCTCAGCTTTTTTTTCTGTCTGTTGCGATGCAGCGCAGGCGGAAAGGAGGAAAAGCAGTATAACCACTAAAAACATGTCCACGAATGCCTGTCCTCGAGTGCTTCTATCGGGGGATCCTATCGGGGAACAACGCGCCTTTCTCATAATGACTCCTATGATACCCCTTTCCTTTTTCCACCGCCATTTATGGGGGAGGGCAGGTGGGGGTGTGCCGCCACATCCCGGTGCTATCTTCTGTGGCGGCAATTGAGCCTTCAAACTATTCAAATAAAAACCTTACTGCCCTTAATGGTTATTTCTTCGGCTTCATCTGCGTATCGCAGCAAATGATGTCACATACGTCTGTACAACCGCATACATCATCTACCCTTACTGCGATTCCACAAACACTGCATGCGTATTTTGCCCCTTTCTTGATTTTGCCTGTTGAGGCCTTTTTTTTAACAGGTTTCTTTGCTGTTTTCACTGCCATGTCGGAAATCACCTCCTCTTTTAAAGATTTATTTACCCATTCATGTATAAATTTGAGCAAAGTATAGCATATCCCCAATGTATGTCAATACGCTTTCTGGTTCTGGCGTATTATAAAAATAGCTGTAAAAATAAAACACAAAACACAAAAATCTTGACATCCTGTGAAAATATTATCTATAATATGCTATATATTATTAAGTCTATATCTCAGGCTCAAACAAATGAAAAAGAGATATCAAAATATCCTCATCGTAACGCCAGCCCTTCTTATTTTTTCTCTTGCGGCGCATTATATCTATGCTGCTGATTCTCAAAGAGGCATAACCATACAAGAGAAGGAACAGCCGTCGGATGTCGTCATTGAAGGCGATTACTGGGCGTTTATCATCGGCATCAATGAATACCTCAATCTTCCAAAAGACAAACAGCTTGAGGCAGCCAGGCCTGACGCAGAGGCCGTTGCAGAGATTTTGCAGAGGAAGTACGGCGTTGCGAAGGAAAGGATGATACCATTATACGATAGAGAAGCTACAAGAAAAAATATCATTACCCGACTTCTCACATTGGCAAGGACATTAAAGGATAAAGATAATCTTTTGATCTACTATGCAGGACATGGGGTATACGATGAGACAGGAAGCGGCGCATGGGTGCCCTTTGAGGGTAAGTTGGAAGACCCTTCTACCTTCGTGAGTAATGATGAGGTAAAGGGTTATCTGGAGCGCATAAAGGCAAACCACATATATACAATAGCTGATTCATGCTTCAGTGAATCACTCATGGGCAAAACCAGATCAATACAGAAATGGGATGATTCAGCAATAAAGGAGTTGTACCAGCGCAAGTCCCGCATGGTATTGACCTCTGGAGGGTTGTCTCCGGTTCCTGATAAAGGCAAGGGGAACCACAGCACATTCGCATACTATTTTTTAAGAATTCTTGAAGACAATAAAAATCAATATCTAACTCCCATGCAGATATATAGCGAGCTTATGCCCCTTGTTACTAATGAATCACGACAGACTCCAAAGAGTGCTCCTGTTGCGCTGGTAGGGGATGAAGGGGGACAGTTTATATTTAAGAATACGGCCTATGCTAAAATAGCGCCGCCTGCTGATTTAAAGACCAAAGAAGATGAGGTAAGGCTCAAAGAAGAACAAAAAAGGCTGGAAGAGGAGAGGGCGAGCGCTAAAGAAGATTTGCGCAAATATAAAGAGGAACTTCAGCGCCAGATGAAAGAAGAGGCGCTGAAAGGCGAACAAGAATTAAAAGCAAGAGAAAAAAAGATGGAGGAGGGGAGGGCGGCAAAAGAGTTGGAGCAGAACAGAAGACTGGAAGATGAAAAGCGGAGATTGGAGCAGGAGAGGAGGGACTTGGAAAGGAGGAAGAAAGAGGAAAAGAAAAAAGAAGAGCCGACTTTTATACCGCCGGCTTTTTAGATAAGAGGGTGAAAAAATATTATACTAAACACTAAAAGTAAAGATATCAAGATATCATTGAGAATATCTTGAGAACTAAATTTAAGGAAAGGAGGTGTGTAGTAATTTACTGAAAGATGAGAGTGATTAGGTTGTGTCTTACAATAATGTCTAAATAATTGATAAGTTTAAGTCAAAAAAATGGAGGACTACATGAAAAAATTAAGTATCATTCTGTTAATGTGTGTATTTGTAGCAACAGGCAAAATGGATTTAGCATCTGCTGAAGAAGGTAAATTTACCGCAGTTATAGGATATAAAGGATGGTTTAATCAATGGTTAACCGGCACTCTTAACAATGATACAACAAATGGCGCAAATGTTTCTACATTTACATCTGATTACGAGTACACATCAATCCCTGTTATAAGTTTGCGTTACGATAATCTTTTTGTTTCCGGCAGTTACTATATGCCTACAAAATTCTCATTTCCAGATACGAGCTATCGCATAACATATACAACAGTCGGCACAATTACTGAAACTGCAAAGACGACGGCGGAGCGGGAGGAATGGGATACCTCAATCGGTTATTATGTTCATCCATCTATTGGATTAACCGTGGGCTACAAGAATATAAAACAGGAGTATACTACTACTCTTCGTTCGCCTGGTATTGTTTACACCCCCGCCACAACGAAGTCTACAACTACTATCAAGGGACCAACAGTAGGGATTACAGGAGGTTATCCTCTGGGTTCAGGATTTGGCGCATATTATGCTTTCAGCTACGGCTGGCTGGAATCTTCGTATGAAGGTGTAAGCAGAACAGATGATTCATCATATAGATTAACTGACATTGGGTTTTCGTTTAAACCTGGAACCGCCCCGCTCGCCTTCACATTAGGATATAGGTCTCAGCTTATTGACACCAAATTTCCCACAAATCTTGGCGAGCAAATCGGACCTGATGATACGAAAGGTTTTGTATTGGGCGCAAATCTGATTTTCTAATTCACAGTTTTCTGTGAATAGGTGGTGCTCCTATTGGCGGTGGATTCAATATGCGGAAGAGGGGGAGAGATTCTACCCCCTCTTTTTAATTTTTTAAAAGTAAGTTGATTGTGAAAATTGGGTTAAGAGTCCGTCAACATGAAAATACAAGTTAAAATCAACTTAAAATTGGTTTGAAATAGATTTCTATTTTCATGGGAGAATTATGAGAAAATTGATATTATTATTGTTACCAATTTTAATTTTCTTTAATGCATGTGCCGAAACAACATTATTGGTTTATAAAAACAATAAACGAGAAGAAAAAGAAAAAGGAAATATCACTGCAATTACTGCCACTTTAAAATCCAACCAAGAAGGAGAGATGATAATTCATACTAAGGATTTACATTGTAATTCTTATTTTCTCTCACAATCTATAATGTTAAAGATTGTTGAGATGTTTAATAATGGTAAAATAAATAAGATTTATTGTTTTGTAGGAGATATAAATGGATTTGATCAAAATGCAGATCAAATTACCATATATACTTCTGAATATGGCTCTAATCGTTTAATTTTTATACCTCCCCCTGCTTTTTAAAAAAATGGCTTTGGGGTCAAACCTTCATTATTTATTTATAGGGTTAGGTGGTCAATTCTTTCACATTGACAATCCCGCCTCAATTCTATCTGCCAACTGCTGTCCGCAACCCACAACTCCAGAGTTTGTAAAAAACAGGACATTTGTAATTTGGCTTTACAAAAAACAGAAAAACCTTGACAACACATGCGATTATCCTGTATTTTAAAATATTCAAAATCTTTAGGGAAGGCGGTTTTAAGCTGCTGTGTTTGAGAGTTTAAGCGATAGGCTTGGCATAATAATAAAAAAGATTAAGGGCTGCGGAAGCTTGTCTGAGGCAAATATCCATGAGGCATTAAAGGATGTCAGGATGGCGCTTCTGGAGGCCGATGTCAATTTTACGGTTGTCAAAGACTTTATAGAAAGGGTAAGAAATAAGGCTGTAGGCAAGGATGTGCTGGAAAGCCTCACGCCTGGACAGCAATTTATAAAGATTGTCAGAGATGAACTTGTAGAGGTTTTGGGCGGAAATTCTTGCGGCCTTGAGCTCGGGGCAAAACCGCCTGCGGCAATCATGCTTGTTGGTCTGCAGGGTTCTGGGAAAACAACGACCACCGCAAAGCTTGCAAGGCATCTTAAGTCTAAAGGCAGAAATCCGTATCTTGTCTCTGCGGATATTTACAGACCCGCAGCTATGCTTCAGCTCAAAAGGCTTGCCGGAGAGATAAATGTGGATGTCTTTGACGCTGAGAGCATGGGGACACCTCCCCCTTTATCCCCCTCATGGAGGGGGACAGGGGGAGGTGTCCTCAATCCGCAGGATATAACCAGAGAGGCGAAGAGAATTGCCGACATCAAAGGGTATGATACTGTTCTTGTAGATACCGCAGGAAGACTGCATATAGATAGCGAGTTGATGGAGGAGTTGAAAGAGCTAAAGGCTATCCTTAAACCAAAGGAGATCCTCTTTGTTGCGGACAGTATGACAGGACAGGACGCGGTGAATACTGCAAGGGGATTTGACGAGGCAGTCGGGATTACAGGCATAATCCTTACAAAACTTGACGGTGATACCAGAGGCGGAGCAGCCCTTTCTATAAAAAATGTAACAGGCAAGCCTATAAAATTTATCGGGGTTGGAGAAAGAATAGATGCACTTGAGCCTTTTTATCCTGACAGGATGGCGAGCCGGATACTTGGCATGGGCGATGTTCTCACGCTCATAGAAAAGGCGCAGGAGGTTATTGACGAGAAAAAGGCAAAGGAACTGGAGAAAAAGATAAGGAAGGACACATTTACGCTGGAAGACTTTAGAGAGCAGCTTCGGCAGATAAAAAAGATGGGCAGCCTTGAAAGTATAATTGCAATGATTCCAGGTTTTAAAGAGATGCAGAAAAAATCCGGCGTTATGCCTGATGAAAGGGAATTGTTTAAAACAGAGGCTATAATAAACTCAATGACAAAGAAGGAGCGGCTTAATCATACTATCCTTAATGCAAACAGAAGAAAGAGGATTGCAAATGGGAGCGGCACATCGGTTCAGGATGTAAATAAACTTGTTAAACAATATCTTCAAACGCGCGAGATGATGAAGAGATTTTCTAAAGGCGGGTTGCCGCTGATTGGCGGAAGGGGACTTTTGCCGTTTTAAAACTTCAAGGCTAAAGCCTTGAGTTACAGTAACTCAAACCTTTAGGTTTGAGATTTTAAGGAGGTGTAGGGTAAAATGTCGGTCAAGATAAGGCTTGCAAGGATAGGTGGAAAGAAAAAACCTTTCTACAGAATAGTGGTTACTGATTCTAATTCTCCAAGGAATGGGAAATTTCTTGAGATAGTTGGGACATACGACACAACAAAGAATCCAGCAAAGGTAGAGCTAAAGCAGGATGCCATATTGGGATGGCTCAAGAAAGGGGCTATTCCAAGCGAAACAGTAGAAAAGGTTTTAAATAAAGCGGGCGTTTTGGTCAAGCTGAAAAGCGCAGCTTGAGCTATTTCTAATCCGGAGGTAGAAAAATGAAAAATCTGATTGAGACACTTGCAAAGGCCCTTGTAGATTATCCTGATCAGGTCAAAGTGACGGAGGTTGAAGGGGAAAACACATCGGTTATAGAACTGGCTGTTGCCAAGGAAGACCTTGGAAAGGTTATTGGCAAACAGGGAAGGACAGCCAGAGCGCTCAGAACAATCCTTACTGCCGCATCAGCAAAGATTAAAAAGAGGGCAGCGCTAGAGATAATTGAATAACAATTGAATAACAAAGACAAACTCCTTTTGGTTGGCAAGGTAGTCGGCGTTCACGGTATTCACGGCGAGATAAAGATACTCCCCTATGGTGATTGTGATAAAAAGCCGTGGAAAAAAATTTATCTTTCCAGAGGAGAACATGATTTGATTTGCGAGGTTACGGATAACAGGCCTCATAAAGATGTTATCCTTGCTTCTATTAAGGGATATAATGACAGAAACCGGGCCGGTGAACTGGCAGGTTATGATGTCTTTGTGGAAAAGGCATCGCTTCCCATGCTTCCCGAAGGTGAATATTATCACTTTCAATTGGAAGGTATGGAGGTTATAACAGACGAAGGAAAGAAAATCGGTGTTGCAACAAGCGTACTCTTAACAGGCAGCAATGATGTGTATGTGGTAAAAGACAGTTTAGGGAAGGAGTTTTTGATACCGGCTACCGCTGATGTAATTCAAAAGATTGATGTTGACACAGGAAAGATAGTCATTCATTTAATAGAAGGATTATTGCCGGAGAAAAATGAGATTTGACATCCTGACCATCTTTCCTGGTTTTTTTGAAGCGCCTTTCAAACAAAGCATACTTGGCAAGGCTATTGAAAAGGGGCTTATAAAGATTGGCATCCACAACATAAGAGATTTTGCCCTTGATAAGCATAAAACCACCGATGATTCTCCCTATGGCGGCGGCGATGGGATGGTTATGAAGGCAGAGCCTATTGTAACCGGAGTTGAATCAATCAAGACTAATTTCAATCCTGATGCAAAGGTAATTCTTACCACGCCGCAGGGAAAAAGGTTTGATCAGCAGATGGCTTCTGAACTTGCTGTTTCAAAGGGTTTGGTGATTATATGCGGCAGATACGAAGGCGTGGACGAAAGGGTAAGAGAATTGGCGGTTGATATGGAAATATCGGTTGGAGATTATATTCTGAGCGGCGGAGAAATGCCTGCCATGATAATTGTAGATGCAGTGTCAAGGCTTATATCAGGCGTTCTTGGCTCGGATATTTCAGCAAAAGATGATTCTTTTTCACCCGCTGGAGTTTCACCTTCAGTAGTTTCTCCGGGTCTTTTAGAATATCCACAATATACAAGACCGGAATCCTTCAGAGGGCATAAGGTTCCTGAAATCCTTTTGTCAGGAAACCATCAGGAGATAAAGAAGTGGAGAAGGCTGGAATCAATTAAAAGAACATGTGAGAAGAGACCTGATTTATTAGAAAAGGCCGGTTTGACGGAAGAAGAGAAAAAGACAGTCAAATAAAGCTGATAGCTGATAGCTGACATTTGAACTTTAAAAGCGGAGGTTTTTTATGAATCCATTGGCTAATATTGAAAAAGATTTTTTACGCACGGATATACCTGAATTCAGTCCCGGAGATACTGTGCGTGTAAATATCAGGATCAAAGAGGGCGATAAGGAGCGCACCCAGGCATTCGAAGGCACAGTTATACGAAAAAGAGGCAATGGCATCAGGTCCACCACTACGGTCAGAAAGGTCTCTTACGGCGTTGGCGTAGAAAGGACATTCCCTCTGAATTCTCCTTCAATAGAGAGCATTAAAGTGGTAGGCAAGGGCATGGTGAGAAGGGCAAAGCTCTACTATCTGAGAAATCTGAAGGGCAAGGCAGCAAGGATAAAGGAAGGTACGTAATCCGAACTGTAAAAACATGGATGCCTATGAGCAGGATGCCTTTAAAAAGGGCTGCCGCCATATTGCAGGGGTAGACGAAGCAGGCAGAGGACCTCTTGCAGGACCGGTAGTTGCGGCAGCGGTTATTTTTTCCACTCCGCCCCTTCATCTTGGGATAAGGGACTCCAAAACCCTTTCTTCCTTGCAGAGAAATGCGCTGCTTCCCGATATTTACCGTGAGGCATTGGCTGTCGCTATCGGAGTTGTATGGATGGATGAGATAGAGACAACCAACATTCTTGCGGCATCGCTCAAGGCAATGGCCCATGCGGTCAAAAAACTCAATCCTTCTCCTGACTTTGTCTTAATAGACGGACAATTCCCGCTGGATATTTCCATTCCGCAGCTGCCCGTTATCAAGGGCGACTCCAAAAGCGTCAGCATAGCCGCCGCTTCAATCGTGGCTAAGACCGTTCGTGATAGTATCATGGACGCATATCATGCTATTTTTCCCTCATACGATTTTATTAAAAATAAAGGCTACGGAACCGCAAAACACCTTGAGGCAATCAAATATTTTGGGCCTTGTCCGATTCACAGAAAGACATTTAAAGGGGTAAAGGAATACATAAGTGACATTCGCAAGGATTAGTGTCGGCAAAAAAGGGGAAAGCCTGGCCGCGGAATTTCTCAGGAAAAACGGCTACAGGATTGTGGAAAATAATTTCAGAAACAGATACGGCGAGATAGATATTATTGCCATTGAAGGAAAAACCCTTGTATTCATAGAGGTAA
This sequence comes from Deltaproteobacteria bacterium, assembly GCA_030690165.1. Taxonomy (NCBI): domain Bacteria; kingdom Pseudomonadati; phylum Myxococcota; class Myxococcia; species Deltaproteobacteria bacterium. The sequence continues at coordinate 27,969 of JAUYHF010000008.1, forward strand.
AGACAAAAACAAACAACAAATTCGGCCCTCCGAAAATGGCGGTGGATTTAAGAAAGCAGAGGCAATTATCAAAAACAGCGCTGGCATATCTGACGCAAAAAAGGCTTAACGATTGTCCGGCAAGGTTTGATGTGGTTGGGATCAGTATAATGGAGGATAAGACAGAGGTGGAACTGATAAGAAATGCGTTTGAGCTTTGTCTGTAAGCTGTATGTGTGGATTTTCAAGACTCTCCCTAAATGGCTATCAAAAATCCAGCGGACTTCTGGCCTCTTTGACTGTTTTACTATATTCACCCTCCCCTGAAACATCCATTGAGGATGTTTTAGTCCCCTCCCGTCAAGGGAGGGGGAAAATTAAGTCCCCTCTCCCCTTGCGGGAGAGGGTTAGGGTGAGGGGTATGTAAACTTAATTTTGTCTTGTACTATAGAAATCTGATAAGCACGAAAAATGGAATATTATCCAACCACGAAACTATTATGAAATCAAACACTTATGTCAATTTGATTTTACAATTTGCTTGAACTGGTAAAAAAAATTTGATAAAGTCCAGACCTGTATAATAACTGGTTATATGTAATAAAAGCATCGGCAATTAACAGTTCTCTTAATGAATTAAAGTAAGCGGTAATGAAAATCTATTTTGACTCAAAGGATATTATCAATATTATTGAAAAGTCTACTCCATTTTCTGTAGACGATCTAGAACATATCCTTAAATCAGGCGGTCATGAACTTGTCCTATCCTTTCTCACTATCATGGAGATATCTGAGCCATTGCTTCATAAAAAGGCAAAGTCAAATATAATGGGATTGCTCAATCGAATTGAAAAGTTGCCGCATACCTTTATTCATTCTTCAAGCATCACACGTATAGAACTTATTGAGGCTTATGAGGCATTTTCGAAGGGGCGTGAATATAACGATATAAATCCTTATGTGAGCCGATTTGACGAGACATGCGATTTAAGCAAGAAACCTCCTACACATGTTTATATAAATTATTCTTTGTCTGGAACTGTGTGGGATCTTTATTGCTTTGGAGCAGTGGGTGGATTGGATGCGTACGGTGAAAAATTAAGAAAGATTTTTATGGCTGATCGATCTATGACAAATCAGCCAACCCCCCAAAATCATTTTACTACAACAGTTGAACGTTTATTATCCCTTTATGGATTAAAAATACCATCTACAGAGATAGAACCACTCTCAAGTTGGATTTATGACAATCCCACCCGTTGCCCTTCAGAAAGATTAGGATATGAGTTATGGCACAAAATGCTTAAAAACATAACTGATATACCAACTAATTCGGATATGGAGGACTATAATCATTTATGTTGTCTTCCTTATGTTGACTTAATGACTCTTGATAGACGTATGTTTAATTACGTTGCTCAAGCTTCGAAAGGTCTTGAATTGTCCTATGATTCAAAAGCTGCTAAAATAGCAAAAGTGCACCTCCCCCGAAATAGTGGACACACCAAAGGGTTAGGTTATAGTAGAATCATATAACCTAAGGAGGTGTGAAATGCAAGAAAGGAAAGTGAACAGGAAATACGATAAGCAGTTTAAGGAAGAAGCAGTAAGACTTGC
>JAUYHF010000009.1 GCA_030690165.1 Deltaproteobacteria bacterium
GCAAGTCTTACTGCTTCTTCCTTAAACTGCTTATCGTATTTCCTGTTCACTTTCCTTTCTTGCATTTCACACCTCCTTAGGTTATATGATTCTACTATAACCTAACCCTTTGGTGTGTCCACTATTTCGGGGGAGGTGCAAAAATGAATCCTTCCCATACAAAGAACTTTCCGTCTTTGTCATTACTATCAGCCATTCGCCTATAGTTTAGGTGCATTTCTTTTGCTTTCTTTTCTAAACCTGCCACTGGCATTCCAATAACTACCAGTTGATTAAATGCCTCAACCTGCTTTTTTGCCCACTCTACCTTCAGTTCCGCGTAGATGAAAAGAATACAGGTAAAAATTATGAAGGCGAGAACAGCTTTAGCGAAGAACTTCAATACTCTGCGCAGAAATGTCGGTTGTGACTTTATCAGGGGCTCATGGTTCATTGCGTTGCCCCCGAATTCACGCACTATATCCGTTAAAGACCCACGATAGCACCAGACAATCCAGCAAATGAAATAAAGCGCCATAGATACCTTTAAATTTTCCCATCTCAACATTTGGTTGCCAACAGCGGAATGATAAAGCCAATAAACCCAATCTACAGCAAACATCGCTGGCACGAGAGCAGCCACTACACGTAAAGGCCACGCATGAGGTCTAAATCGAATTGAGTTGTATATCGTAATCACGCTCCAAGGTGCAAAAACATACGTAAGCCCACCCATGATGAGGCTGATTCCTACATCCCAATCACATATGTCGTAGTACACCGCACCGTAGAGGAGCCAGAGCATCCCTATGCCGAAGGTGGCAAGTTTCCAAGGGCGCCGCAATTCGCTGAAGTATTTCCTGTCGGGCAGGAAGGTAATTAAGATATTCTTTTCTGTCATTTTGTTTCTTTTGTTGCACAACCAATTATTGACCAGTTTCTTGACTTTATCGGAATTCTCATGCCGTGTCAAACAAGACAACAAACAAGAAAACAAGGTAATGTCAATTATTATGTGTCAGTAAGAAAGGGGTATTAGTTCCCTCCTTTTTGTTTTCATAGGTAAATACAGCATACAGTATTCTTTCCATACTCGTTCTGTCGCTGAACACACCCATAGGTCTTGTCCTTCTCCTTACCTCTCTAAACCTCCTCTCTATTGCGTTCGTCGTCCTTACAGCTTTCCTTACAGGTTCTTCCTTGAATCTAAAAAAGGTAAGAAGAGCATCAATATCCTTTCTTAAGCAAAGAACTGCTTTAGGATATATCCTCTCCCATTTATCGGCAAATACCCTTGCGCTGCTTCTTGCCTTCCTTTCATCCTTTGCCCTGTATATCCTCCGAAGGTCTTTCTTTACCTCTTCCGTATCCTTCTTCTTTACCTTGTTAATGATATTTCTCATCTTATGCGCCCAGCATCTCTGGATTGGAATATCAGGATATACAGTCTTTAGGGCTGCAAGAAGCCCTTTGCCTCCATCAACACATAGAACATCTGTTCCTTCTCCGAGAAGTCCTCTCTTATACAGGTTTGTAAGAAACCTCTCCCATTCAGCCTCGCTTTCGCTTCCTGCAATATAAAAGTCTATAACCTCTTTCTTTAAATCATGCCGTATACCTAATGCTACAAGGACAATCTTCTTTATTGCCCCAACTCCTGTCTTTTTTGTTAGCACAACACCATCAAGGATTATGGCCTTATACTTATCCGCAAGTCTGCGCCTGTGAAATGCCTCTACTGCCTTGTCAAGGGTCTTGGCTACTATTGATACAGTGGATGGGCTTATCCTCTCTCCCAGCACGCTTAATAGCGCTTCGCCTACTTTGCGAGTGGATAGCCCAAGAACAAAACAACCCAGAATCATCTGGTCTATATCTGGGCTGCGTCTTGCATATGCCTTGAGAACAGATATGGCGCTGAATGTCCTTGTCCTGGGAACATCCAGCTCTATATCTCCAAGCCCTGTTAGAAGATGCCTTGAGTAATAACCGTTCCTGCGGTCATAGATACCTTGATTGGATATCTCAAGGAACTGCCGTTCCAGATAAGCAGCCATCCTGTCCTCTATTACTTGTTTAACCGCCTTCCTGCCTTCTTCCTTCCAATCGTTCTCTTTCCACTGGTGATAGTCAATATTCATTTCCTTGACTATCCTTACTGCCTGTGCATAATTCTCTATTGTGGCTCTTTGAGTCATGGGGTATCCTCCTTTTGTTTTGGTATTGGCTTACCATGGAGATACCCCTTTCTTGCTTCTGACACAAGAAATAATACATTACCATTTTTATAACAAACTTGACAACCGGCAAAACCATGCTACAATAATTTTCGTTCAAAATACATTAACCCCATAAGCCCTCACCGGAAGGGAGGCGGGGAAGTATTAAGGAGGCAGGACATGAAACGACACATGGCATTAGGTTTATTTTTAGCCATTTTTATGGCTATGGCATTCAGCCTGGCGAACCCCGCAGCATCCTTGGCAGTGGGTGAAGAACATGCAATAGAAGGGGTGAAACATGCAAAAGAGGGTGTAATGCATCTAAAGGAGGCTATAAAGCACCTTGAAGAGGGTCTCAAGCAGAATAGCAATCCTCATGCAAAATCGGCTATGGAGCATGCAAAAGAAGCCGTCAATCACGCTGAACAAGCAATACTCCATGGCGAGGAGGCTTCTGGAAAGAAAAAATAATGGGGTTAATTGCCTTATAATCAACAGCCCTGAGGGGTTTCATAACCTTGGGGCTGTATAGTTTTTAGAGTATATGCAACAATGAACCTCCCCGCAGCAAGCTGCGATATATTAAAATTTAAGAGAGGTCTAAATATGAAAATAGATTTGCAAATCACTGCCCGCAATTTTGAGATTACTGAGCTTATAAGAGAACAAATCAAGGAAAGAGCGGAAAAATTAGACAGCTTTTATAGCCGCATTATGCGCTGCAGGGTCGTGGTGGAGGTTCCTCATCACCATAAACATAAGGGTATTTTGTATGATGTTCATATCTACATAACAGTGCCTGGCGGAGAATTGGCAATAAAACGCGAGCCGAATGAAGATATCTCTGTGGCAATAAGGGATGCCTTTGACGCAGCGCGCCGCCAATTAGAGGACTATTCCAGAAAACAGCGTGGTGATACAAAACGGCACGATGAAATTCCTTCTGCCATGATAAGCGCCATATTTCCTGACAAAGGCTACGGCTTCATCACTACATCGAATGGCAGGGAAATATATTTTCATGAAAACAGCGTGCTGAACAACGAGTTTAAGCGCCTGAAGATTGGCGCAGGGGTGCATTTTGCGGAAGAACAAGGAGAAAAAGGACCGCAGGCCAGCACTGTAAAGGTGATAGGGAAATAAAAGTTTACACCCGTCATATACAGTCAATAAGCCCAGCCCTATGGGCGGGGTTATTAACCCACTTTTTTCAGGAATTTCTGTATCCTCCTTGCGTTGGTACCCACATCGCTTATACCAACCCTTGAGACTGATCGGATGTCAATACGGCTCCCGGCTCCTTCGGATATGATTCTCACCACAATGTCATCTTTAAATCCGAACCAGTATGTTGTATCAGTTGCCTCTATGCGCCCCTCTGCCTGATTTGCTTCAACGATCTGCCAGCCCATATTAACTGCCGCTGAGACAGCCCTCTGAAAGGCCTCATCCGGTGGAACAGTAAGCGCCAATGGACCTATGTCCGGGTAGCCGGCACGCTGTTGAGCGGCAATCTCCCTGCCTCCGTAATCTGATGGATTGAGCGCATCTCTTCTCATGGGAAGGATTGCCTTAAAAGATGGAGGATTCTCTGTATCCGTAGTGATGTCATGAATCCTCGGAACAGTCTGAGCCTTTATCTTCCACTGCCACAGGGTTCCGGCAACAGGAAGGGTGATGAGCAGGCCTGTCAGCGCAATAGCAAAACTCAACCGTGCACCAATGAACCCTGACCAGGCACACCCGAGCAGCGACAACCCTGCCGCAACAAGGCTTGCATAACCGCTGTATTTAAGAATAGCAAGCCCTGTCCTGAAATGCCACCATCCCCAGCGGCTGCCGAAGCCTGCCAGTATAACAGCAGATACTGCCAATATCGATATGAAAAAACAGATGAATACTAAACCGGTAAGCGCAGTATATCGCTGATTAGGTCGTCCTGTTGTAGCATTTGGTTTCCCATTTGTGTATATATCTTTGGGCATATTTGTTTAGGCACAGCGCTGGTCTGAGCATTTTGCAACTGCTCCTAATCACCGTGGTGACATTTTTTTTGCATTCTGTTTAAGAATATAGACTCTTGTAAATTTATAGCACAATAAATCAATAGTGCAAGCAATAAAATTGAGCGCCGTGTCCTTTCTCCATGCAGGATCGACTGGAAAGAGTCGTGGTCTTTGTGAAACAGATGAGCAGTGGCAACATTATAGAAGGTTTTTATTAATCAAAGCGGGAAATGGCAGGCAGCCAATCTACTATCCCGCCTTGGCATTAAAAGAGGCGCTTCTATTCTGCACCTCTCCTGCGCATATATACATCTTGTATGAAATACGCACCCAGACGGCGGATTTATGGGGCTTGGTATCTCACCTTTAAGTATAATCCTTTTCTTCTTTTTATTTGGATCTGGTATTGGAACTGCTGATAACAGCGCTTCTGTATATGGATGCACAGGATGGCTGTAGATTTCTTTGGATGTCGCTATCTCCATAATCTTTCCCAGATACATGACTGCAACCCTGTCGCTCAGATATTCCACAACCCTTAAATCGTGAGCAATAAAGAGGTATGTCAGGTTAAACTCTTTCTGCAAATCCTTAAAGAGATTTATAATCTGCGCCTGGATTGAAACATCAAGAGCAGAGATTGGCTCATCTGCTATAATAAACTTCGGGTTCAGTGCAATTGCCCTGGCAATACCGATCCTCTGCCTCTGTCCGCCGCTGAATTCATGGGGATAGAGCGAGATGGAATTCTTTGGAAGGCCGACAATGTCAATAAGCTGCTTGACCTTTTCTGTTTTCTCCACGCCTTTCGCTATACCATGAATGGTCAATGCCTCTCCTATAATCTCTCCAACAGGCATCCTTGGATTAAGAGATGCGTAAGGGTCCTGAAAGATAATCTGCAAGTCCCTTCTTACGGATTTAAGCTCCTTTGATTTTAGATGGGTTATATCTCTGCCATCAAAGATTATATTGCCAGATGTCGGTTCAATAAGCCTTGCAACAACACGGCCAAGGGTAGACTTGCCACATCCGCTCTCACCAACAAGGCCGAATGTCTCCCCTTTTTCTACGGAAAGACTCACACCGTCAACCGCATAAACAACCCCGTCGGTTTTCTTAAAAATACCGCCCCGTGCAGGAAAATACTTTGTGATATTATTTAGTGTGAGCAGTGGCATAATGTAATCTGTTTTCCCCCTTTACACATGTTGCTCTTTGGAAATGTAGGAATACACAGCAGGGATCACATACAGGGTCAGGGCGCTGGCGAAGGACATACCGCCAACAACGGCAATACCCGTATAAACGACAGCTTTAGTCATCGCCAGCCAGCTTAAGTGGCCCGCTTCCCGAAAAGCGATCAAGGTAGAGGTATATCACAGGTGTGATGAAAAGTGTGATCACCTGCGAGAACAACAATCCACCTACTACTGCAAGACCCAGCGGCTGACGCAGCTCGGCACCAGCGCCTAAGCCCATGGCGATAGGCAGCGCACCCATCATCGCCGCCAAGGTGGTCATCATTATCGGGCGGAAACGCAGCAGACATGCAGTTCGGATTGCCACACTTGGCGCCATTCCTTCGTTGCGTTGGGCGTTAATCGCAAAGTCGATCATCATGATGGCATTTTTTTTGACGATACCGATTAACATCAAAATGCCGATCATAGCGATAATCGAAATATCCATGTTAAACAGCCACAACATTGCCAGTGCGCCGACTGCGGCCGAGGGCAGCCCGGCAAGAATCGTGATCGGGTGGATATAGCTCTCGTACAAGACACCCAGCAGCACATAGATCACCACTAGCGCGACGGCGATCAGCATTACCTGGCTAGTCTGCGAGGACTGGAATGCAGCGGCATCGCCGCTGTAGCTGGTGAGAATGCTCACTGGCAGATTGAGTTCGTGCTTGAACTGTTCTATGCGCTTGGATGCGTCGCCCAGTGCCGTGCCAGGCGCGAGGTTGAAGGAAATAGTGAGTGCTGCAAGCTGCCCAGCGTGATTGATCGAGATTGGTCCCACTTCGCGCTCGACGGTCGCAACGCTCGATAATGGAACCAGAGTGCCGTTCTTTGCGCGCACATATATTTTGTTGAAGGCGCTCTCGTCGGTGCGATCTTCGGCAACAGCCTGCATGATGACCTGATAGCTGTCGCTGGAAGTGTATATCGTCGAAACCTGGCGCTCGCCGAAAGCACTGTAGAGTGTAGAACGGATATCCGCGATCTGCACACCCAGCAGGTTGGCCTTGTCGCGGTTGATATTGAGGCGCGCCTGTAAACCCTTCAGCTGCGAATCGCTGGCAACATCGCGGAAGATCGCGTCCTCGCGCATGCGCGCCATCAGGCCATCGGATGCTGCACGTAGTTCTTCGGCGCGCACGCTGCGCATGACATACTGATAGCGGCTCTTGCTGATACGGCTGCCAAGCCTGAGGTTTTGAATGGGGTTGATGAAAACATTGACACCTGGGATGACGCGCACATCACGGCGCAAATTTTCGATCACCTTGTCCATAGGCGAACGCTCGCGGCGCAGCTTGAGATCCATGAACAGGCGCCCGCTGTTGTTGTCGCTGGCGTTGACAACGAGCGTATCAACAGCTGGATTGGCGCGAATCACATCGCCCGTACGTTGCAACAGTTCGACCATGGCTGGAAAGGAAATATCCTCGACCGCCTCCACCGTAATGATAGCCTGACCGATATCCTCATTGGGAAAGAAACCCTTGGGCAAGAGCAGGAACAGAGCGACGGTAGCGACGAAGGTGCCGACCGCTATGCCAAGCACCACACGGCTGTGGCGCAATGCCCAGTCAAGCAGGTGTTCGTAGAACGTCCGCATTTTGGTGAATGCATAATCGAACCATGCTGTCCATTTCAGGACGCGCCCTTCGGTCTCATGCTGAACCAGATAGCGGCTGGCCAGCATTGGTATCAAAGTGAGCGACACCACGGCCGACACGAGAACAGCAACTCCCACCACAGCAGCGAACTCATGGAACAGCAACCCGATCACGCCTGGCATGAAGAAAATTGGGATGAACACCGCCACCAGCGAGAGGGATATTGAAATGATGGTAAAGCCCATTTCTCTCGACCCTTGCAGTGCGGCCTGCATCGGCGGTATGCCTTTCTCTACATGGCGCACAATATTCTCGAGCACCATGATGGCATCATCCACCACCAGTCCGACCGCAAGGGTGATGGCGAGCAACGAAATGTTGTCAAGGCTGTAGCCGAAGGCGCTCATGAAAGCCACCGTACCCAACAGCGAAATAGGCAGAGACAGCGCCGGAATGAATGTGGCGCTAAGCTTGCGCAGGAATAGGAAAATCACCAGCACGACAAGGGCGACGGTTATCATCAGTGTGACCTGTACGTCGTGAATCGAATTGCGGATTGACTCCGAGCGGTCAACGCGCAGCTTGAGTTGAACCGACGACGGCATTTGCGCGATGAGCTTGGGCAACGCCGCCTTGATCTTATCCACCGTAACAACGGTGTTGGCGCCCGGTTGGCGCTGCACCGAAAGCGTGATGGCACGTTCGCCGTTAACCCAGCTTGCTGTCTTCACCGATTCCACGCTATCTTCGACCACCGCAACATCTGAGAGTCGCACCGGATTGCCGCCGGGGGCTATTGCTACAACCAGATTGGCAAATGCGGCGGCCTTGCCAAGCTGGCGGTTGGCCTGGATGATGAGCGTTTGGCGCGGCCCTTCTAACGTGCCGACAGGGGTGTTGGCGTTAGCGCTGCGCAATGCATTTGCGATGTCATCAACAGTCAGGTTGCGCGCCGCAAGCGCATCAGGACGTACTCGAATGCGTACGGCATATTTCTTCTGCCCGTTTATGTTTACCTGCGCTACGCCGGCAAACGTGGAAAGTGTCGGCGAAATAAGATCACTGGCGAAGCTGTTCAAATCCGATAGCGGCATCGAGGGTGATGTCAGGGTAAGGAAAATGATTGGTGCGTCAGCTGGGTTGACCTTTTGATAGGATGGCGGCGTGGTCATTTCCGTTGGCAGCGAGCGCTGCGCACGAAGCAACGCCGCCTGTACATCAATGGAGGCGCTGTCAATATTACGGTCCTGATCGAATTCCAGCGTGATCGAGGTGTTGCCCAGCGTGCTCGTCGAGCTGATTACGGCCAGGCCAGAGATGGTGGAGAACTGGCGCTCGAGTTGCGTGGCCACCGAAGAGGCCATGGTTTCCGGACTGGCGCCGGGGAGCGTTGCTGTAACCGAGATGGTTGGGGTATCGTAAGTAGGCAACGCGGCAATGGGTAAGCTGCTGTAGGCAAGGATACCGGCAACTACAACGGCTGCCGACAACAGCACCGTCATCACCGGGCGACGGATGCACAACTCAGAGATGTTCATTGCTTGCCCACGATGTTGGTCTTCGCGCCGCCCTTGTTAGTGTTCTTGCCGTGGCTGTCTTCCATACTCTGTCCTCTGTTTTCTGACTCGACCACCACACTGCCCGGCCTGAGGTTCTGCGCCCCTTCCACAACGACGCGCTCGCCAGGCGCAATACCCTCAATCACTGCAAATCCATCCTGGATCAAGATTACATTGATGGGCAGCGATGTTACCTTGCGGTCTTCCCCTATCACGTAAATAAATTTCTTTTCAGGCCCGGTCTGTACCGCTTGCACAGGAACCGTTACTGCGTGGGTAAGTGTACGCGGCGCAAGTGTTACCGTGACAAACATGCCCGGCCAGAGGCGATTCTCCACATTGGGAAACTCTGCCTTGAGACGAATGGCACCGCTTGCCGTATCCACAGCATTATCAACAAAGACAAGGCGTCCCTTCAGGGCGGCTGGCTGGCCTGGTAAATCCAGCTTTGCGTGTACAGGCACTTCGCCTTTAATAAATGCCTGTTGTAAATCCGCAAACTCGCGTTCGGGCAAGGTGAAGCTGACATTGATGGGATTAATCTGCGCGATGCTTACCAGCGCAGCTCCGTTAGGCTGCACCAGGCTGCCAGGATATATTGCAATAGCACCAGTGCGCCCGGTGATAGGGGCGGTGATTTCGCTGAAACTACGCGCCACACGACTCACTTCCACGGCAGCCTGGTCAACCGCAAGCTGGCCGCGCAATCCATCTACCTGGTTCTGCGCCACATCAAGCGCAGCCTGTGAAATGAACTCCTGCCGGAACAAATTGCGCAGACGTTTAAGATTCCGTTCGGCGTTCATCAGGTCGGCGCGATCCTTGACCACCTGTGCCTCGGACTTGCTGAGATTAGCATTCTCGGTACGCATATCGAGCGTGAATAAACGGTCGCCCTTGCGCACGAACTGTCCCTCCTTGATATACACAGCCTTGATTGTGGCGCTGATCTGTGGATGCACCTCAACTGTTTGCATGGCAGTTACCGTGCCGTTGGCAATGAGCCTTACTGAAACATCAGTCTGCGCAACCAGGGCACTCACTACCTGAACCGTGATCGTTCCCTTAGCGCTGGTTGCAGTGCCCTTGGCGCGCCATACCCAGATGCCGCCTGTGGCCAACGCTATGAACAGAATTGCGGCAATAGCAATCCACCTTTGCCGCTTGCCGTGCACCGAAGCTTTTGTTTGGGACATGACTTCCATTTAAAAACCTCGCCTGAATCTCTTATTTGTAGATATTAGCTGGCAGGAGATGTTTTTGCAACCAATAATCCAAAATAAACCTCCTGAGACATTTTAATTACAGCTTATAAAACATTCATGCTGCTTTCAGTCTTTGAATATATGTTTTCCAGTATGACAATGGCATCGTCAACAACCAAACCGAATGCAATGGCAATGGCAATGCTTTGCTCTACTTCTTCAATCGACGTCCTGATATATTTATTACCTTCACTATAGTATTCGTACATTATTGCGCCTTATAACACGCCGCCCAATGCCCTTTTTTAACCTCCAGCAGTTCCGGCTCATGCTCTGTGCAGCCTGAGTCTCCCTTCGGACATCGGCCATAGAAGCTGCATCCGGGAGGGAGATTTATAAGCCCCGGCACTGTGCCTGGGATTGTTTTCAAAACTCCGTCTGTCCTTTCTATTGTTGGCAGAGAATCGAGAAGTCCGATAGTATATGGATGCAGCGGCTCTGCAAATAAAGTTTTTGTATCAGTGTATTCTACAATCTTCCCTGCATACATCACCGCAACATTATCTACTGTCTCTGCAACAACACCAAGGTCGTGGGTAATAAGAATCATTGCCATATCAAACTGTTTTTGCAAACCTTGTATCAATTCCAAAATCTGCGCTTGAATTGTAACATCAAGCGCGGTTGTAGGCTCATCAGCAATGAGCAAGCTTGGGTTGCACGAAAGCGCCATTGCAATCATAGCTCGCTGCCTCATGCCGCCGCTCATTTGATGTGGATAGTCTTTAATTCTTTTCTCAGGCGATGGAATGCCCACAAGCTTAAGCATCTCTGCGGTTTTATCAATTACCTCTCTTTTATTCAGATTTTGATGCAGAGAAATGGCCTCTGAAATCTGATTGCCGATGGTCAACACAGGATTGAGGGAGGTCATGGGTTCCTGAAATACCATTGCAATCTCAGCGCCACGTATCTTCCGCATATCATCTTCAGAACACTTGAGCAGGTCTTTATCGTTATAGAAGACCTCACCCTTTACAATCCTGCCCGGAAAAGAGACAAGCCTCATGATTGAAAGCGCGGTAACGCTCTTTCCGCAGCCGCTCTCTCCCACAAGACCGATGGTCTGACCTTTATCAAGACCAAAGCTCACTCCGCGCACAGCCTTGATCTCGCCAGCATCGGTGAAAAATGAGGTGTGCAGATCGGTTATTTTGAGTAGAGGGTTTGGCATAGTGTTTTGGTTTTCAAACCTTAAGGTTTGAGTTACAGTAACTCAAGGCTTTAGCCTTGAGATTTTTCAATCTCTGTATATATGCTGTCTATCTTATCCTGAATCTCTATTGTTTTCTTAAGGACAGCAACTATCCAGCAGTAATGTTTTATATCATCAAGAGACAGCGCCCTGTCTTTTCTATCCTTGAGCCATTTATCCAGAACCTGATAGCCGCCGATCCGGTATTCCCAGACCTCTTGAGAAATGCCCTCAAAATACTGGTCTTTGTTTATGTAAACAACCCCCTGACCCCCTTTGTTAAGGGGGACAATCCTTAATTCCCCCTTTGTTAAGGGGGATTGAGGGGGTTGTTCATATTTCGGCTTTTCAACTTTATTATCTCCTTCGCCTTGAAATCTGGCAATGGACTGGCCGAGTTCCTCTGGTTTCAGAAGATGCAGTTCAATAAGCCTTTCGCCGTATTCTCCTATCTTCTTAAACAGTTTATAATCATTTGTAAAAGGAACTCGTGGAAAATCTATCTTCAAGAATTCAGCATATTTCTCACGATAGATGTTTGAATAAAGAACTGCATAAATGTAATAGAAAATTTCTTCAGGGGAAGGAGCTTTTTTAAAAGTTTCTTTCAGTTTTTCAAAAAGTTCCTGAGATATATTCGGCTTCTTTGCCAGATAATCTGCCTTTGGTTCAAAGAGCATCATTACACTGCTTAAAGATTTCTTCTTGGGTTTATCTTTAGGTTGATAGAGGTAAAGGGGGAAAAGGTAATTTATTTCGGTTGTTTTATTTGAAACAACGCAAGATTCAGCAATCGTATTACAAACAAATGTATGATAAAAACTCGTACTACTTTGCTGTCTGCATGTTAATAATCCTAAATTCTCTTGGAGCATATGGTGCATGACCTCCCTTCGCGGACGTTCAATAAGCGCATCATGATAGAAAACCCACCGGTTGTCGAAAGGACGGTACAAAATTCTTGTAAAATCTTCTTCCCATTTATCATCTTTCCTGACTGTTTCCCGTGTGTCTTCAAGTTTCCAGTTGGATTTGTCTTTCAGGTTATAGGTTTGTTGCATGATTTCATCAGGTATTTTTTTATCCCTGAACTGCATTATTCTTCTTTTTAAAGCATTCCTGTCAGAGTCAATCACAAAATTGTCTCTTGCTGTAACTATCCCGACGCTGTTTACAGGAAATATATCCGTAATTTTAGGATAGGTTTCATACTGTTTTAAAAGCCCTTCATCTCTCGGTATAAAGAGATAAAATTCTGTTTTGGGATTTATCTTCTTCCACTTTGTTGTATTTATGTCATGTTTATCAAGATAGTTATATTTATCTTTTCTCTCTCCCCATATCTCAGAATGGAAAACTTTGCATTTGTGTTTTTTGGGTTTTTCTTCAACTTCCTTTTCTGTAAAAATATCCATTTGCGGCGAAGGTGCGAACATTGGATAAATAGGCTCTTCTTTTACCTTCTGTTTTTTTATGAACAGTGAAATCGCAACACCCTGCCGGATGTCAAAGACATTCTCATCTTTTGAGCCATCAGGACATTTTTCTTTTTTGAGGCTGTTGCCGTGAAGGTCGAGTAGATAAATCTCGTCAAAGCTCTGCATCAATGAATGCCGCATCCCCCTGAATGTCGGATTATCCAGATAACTGTGATTCGTGATAAATCCTAAAACCCCTTCGCCAGCCTGATCTATCTTCCACTGGGCAAACCGTATGAATTTCACATAGTCATCTTGCAGCCACTTTGGATTCTTTTCGCCAAGAGGTTTGCCGTCAACCTGATAGTATGCCTTTATCTCTTTTGATATCCAATCTCCGATATTGGTTGAATGCCCAGAGTAAGGCGGATTGCCGAGTATTACAAGAATGGACTGTTCCTTCTTGACAATACCTGCCAGATGCGATTCCTCTGAAAGCGATGCCATGCCGGGAAGACTCGTCTGCTCAAGTTCCTCCATTTCTAATGTATTTGTAAGGAAAAGGTTGAATCTATCATCATCTTTAAGTTTGCAACCAAGTTCTTCCAGCAAAAAAGACATCTTTATATGTCCGATTGCATAAGGAGCCATCATCAGTTCAAAGGCATAGAAATTTTGAAGGATATACTCTCGGATAAACTTTTCTTTTGCTCCGTCTCCGTATTTGTAGATAAATTCTTCCACGGCGAGCTTGCTTGTTTCGGCAAGAAAGGTGAGTGTGCCTGCAGCCGGATCCAATACGGTTACGGAACCTGATGCAAACCCGTCTCTTTTTTCAAAATATTTCTTCAGGATATTGTGCAGAGAACGGACAATATAAGAAACCACAGGCTCTGGCGTGTAATAGACGCCTCTCTTTTCCCGCGTCTTTGGGTCATATTCCGCAAGAAATGTCTCATAAAAATGGACAATGGGGTCTTTGCCTTTATGTTTGTTAAAATACTCATCAAGTATCTTATAAACATTTGTTGTAGCCAGAACATCTGATATGTCATCAATAATCCATTCCATCTGCCGGGGCAGATCGCCCAGTGAGATGAATCTGAATACATCCCTTAATATGCCTATTGTCCGTGGAATCTTATCGTATGCGAGTTTTCTGTTGAAACCGTTTTCTGTGCGGGTTCTGGCAGCAAAGAGGCCGTAGGCAATGGTTTGCGAATAAAGGTCTGCAAAGTCTTCCTTTGTCAGCCCGCTTATAAGATGCTCTTTAAACGCCTTATAAAAACCGAGGATGTTCCCTTTCCCCTTTTTTTCTTCTTCTTCCAACTCCTGTGCAATCACCTCATCCTTTAAAAAGCGCGTCCTCTTTGCAAGCTCTACTGCCAATGCTCTGGCATCATAGACCTTTGGCAAGGAAAAAGAGAAGAATTTTCCCAACAGATTGCAAAAATCTTTTTCTTTCTCAACCGGCGGGACTGCCTTGAGTTTGTGAATGACAAACGGCCGCGCAATCTGGGCTTTATCAATCAACTGGCCGTTGCGGTAAAGTCTGAATTCAAAAAAGTTGGTTAATATAAGATTGGGAAAGGTATGAAGGTAACGTTTTAACTGCCCGGTTTCTTCTATATGGTCTAAATATTCAACTGTCGGCGCCTTTGCCTCAATATACCCTACTATCTGCTGTTTTCCATCCCATATTCTGAAATCAGGATTTCCGGCATCGGTTTTTTTAGGCAGGGTTGTAATGTCTACATTTTTCCTGTTTATTGAGTCAGCATAATTTGTTAGAAGCTCCTCAAGGCATGAGTAGTAGCTCTCTTCCCTTGCATCGCCTCTATTTGTAATATCAGATACGCGTTTAAGATATGATTTCAGCATGAATTATATTTTCAGCCTCGGGTCTATAGAATCCCTTATCCCTTCCCCCAAAAGATTATATGCCAATACTGTTACAAATATGGCAAGGCCAGGAAAAACAGAAAGCCACCATGCAATCTCGATATTATCTTTGCCGATTGTGAGAATATTCCCCCAGCTTGCGGTGGGCGGCTGGACGCCTATGCCAAGAAAGCTCAATGCCGATTCTACGAGAACAGCGCCTGCAATTCCCAACACCGCTGACACAAGCACAGGTGACATGGCATTTGGAAGGATATGTCTGAAGATAATCCTGAAATCGCTTGCGCCCAGCGCCCTTGCCGCAAGCACAAATTCCCTTTCTTTCAATGACAAAAACTCTGCCCTCACAAGCCTTGCCACACCCATCCATGATGTGAGGCCGATTACAATCATTATGTTCCAGATACCCGGCTCAAGCATGGCAATGACTGCAAGGATTAAAAAGAATGTTGGGATGGCCAGCATAATGTCAACAAATCGCATTATGACGGTATCCGTCCATCTGCCGTAGTAGCCTGATAATGCGCCGAAGATGATGCCTGCTAAAGTGGCTATACCCACAGCAACAAAGCCCACTGCAAGGGATATCCTGGAACCGTAGATTACGCGGCTTAAAATGTCTCTTCCCAAGTCATCTGTTCCAAAAGGGTGTTGGAGGCTCGGCGGCTCAAGCACATGCTTCACATCTATTACATCTGGGCCATGTGGAGCAATAAATGGAGCAAGTATGGCAACGGTAAAAAGTATAAACACAATAACCCCGCCAAAAACCGCAAGCCGGTTCTTTTTAAACCTGCGCCAGAAGATATACTTTAAACTTCTGACTTCTGACTGCTGACTGCTGACTGTCATCTCGCCCTTATCCTCGGGTCCGTCAGAGCATACCCTATATCCGCCAGCATATTTCCCAACAATGTCAATATTGCTCCGATGGTTAATATGCCCATTATTACAGGATAGTCCCTCATCATTACAGATTGATAAAAAAGCTGGCCCATGCCCGGGATACCGAATATATTTTCAAATATTACGCTGCCGCCGATGAGCCCGGGGATTGAAAGACCAAGCAGGGTTATCACAGGAAGCAGTGCGTTTCTAAGGGCGTGCTTGTATATAACCTTCCTTTCAGAAAGCCCCTTTGCCCTGGCAGTAGTGATGTAGTCCTGCCTTATAACCTCAAGCATGTTGCTCCTCATGTATCTTGAAATGCCAGCAAGCCCTCCAAATGCCTCCAGTGTAACAGGCAATATCAGATGGCTCACGCTGTCCCATATCTTGTTTATAGCAGACAGGTTTTCATATCCGAGGGATTTCAAGCCTGATACGGGAAGCCAGTGCAGATTAACGCCAAAGAGTATCATAAGGAGCAATGCGAGCCAGAAAGTTGGAATGGCAAAGCCAATGAAGACAAGCATCGTCGTAATCTTGTCGTAAAGAGAATATTGATGAACAGCGGATGATACGCCTATGGGTATGGCAATGGCAAAGATTAAAACAAGGGCAAGGGAGTTAATCAGTATGGTAATAGAGAGTCTTTCTTTGATCTTTGTCCAGACAGGCCGCCTGTCAGTGGAAAACGAATCGCCGAAATCAAGTTTTGCAACCCTCTTAAGCCACATTAAATATTGAACATGGATGGGCTTGTCAAGATTGTAGTATTTTGTAAGCCTTTCCCTTGCCTCAGGCGTCATCTTCGGATTTAAATCAGCAAGCACATCCGTGGGCTTGCCGGGCGCAAGCTGGATTATGAAAAAGGAAATGATGGTAATCCCAAACAGAGTTGGGATCATCTCAAGGAGTCTTTTTAAGAGGTAGGTTAGCATCTTATGCACTTGCGGGAGCAGGTTTGCAACCTGCTCCCTGAATTCCGTGATTACTTCTATATGAACTATTTGGGTTCAAGTTGCAAACTTGAACCCGCTCGGGATTTTTACTGTATCACCTTATGTTTTTGCTGCCCTGCCGGCACATACCATTTATCTATATTGTAGCCCATGCCTATAAGGGGCGCCGGGTCTATTCCCTTAAAGCGCGCATGGACAATGGGTGTTGCGTCAGGGACATAAAGAAATATATATGGAAGTTCGTCTGCAAGTATCTCATGTATCCTGAAATATGCCTTTTTTCTTTCTTCTGTATCAAATGTCCTTCTACCCTTTTCCAGAAGCGCATCAACCTCTGGATTGTTGTAGCTTACAAAATTAAATTCCTTTTCTTTTGTCTTGCCCGAATGCCAGATATCGTACTGGTCAGGGTCAAGGCCAATACTCCATCCAAGTATCACCGCCTCAAATCTCCTTTTGTCTATAAATTCATTTATGAATGTCGACCATTCCAGTGTCCTCACTTTTACCATTATGCCAATCTTGGCCAGTCTCCACTGGATAATGGTTGCAGTATTTATCCTTACTGTATTTCCTTGATTCGTCAGTATGGTAAATTCAAACGGCCTGCCGTCTTTGTCAAGAATACCGTCTCCGTCAGTATCCCTCCACCCTGCCTCAGCAAGGAGTTCTTTCGCCTTTTCCGGATTGTATTCATATTTTTTTACATTGGGATTGTAAGGCCATGTATTCGGCACATATGGCCCAGTGGCTGGACTTCCAAGGCCAAAGAGAATGCCGTCCACTATCTCCTGTTTGTCTATGGCGTAGGCTATTGCCTGGCGCACCCTCTTGTCGCCGAACCAGGGATGTTTTTCCATGCACTTTCCTGTGTCAGGCTCGCGCCTTAAGCACATGTTCAAACCCATGTATGTATATGCAGGCACAGGGTATCTGTATTTCTTAAAGTTTTTTTCTAAATACGCAGTGTTTGTCTGTCTTGTATACTGAATCGGCGTAAGCCCCATCCAGTCAATGCCGCCTGCCTTGAGCTCAAGGAACATGGTCGCAGGGTCAGGTATGACACGATATATATACCTGTCTATATACGGTCTTCCCTCAAAATAGCCCTGATTTGCCTCTAAGACAACCTCCTGCCCTGGCGTCCATTTAAGAAATTTAAAACGGCCCATGCCGATGGGATGTCTTCCAAGTTCGCTTTTTGTTATATCCTTGCCCTCTAAAAGATGTTTGGGAAGGACAACTATATAAGACCAACTCCCCAATGCAGGGGCAAAGGGCTTTTCATAGATAATCCTGAAGGTATATTTATCAATAACCTCAGCCTTTTTTACCTGCTTAAAATCCTCTGAATATGCGGTAGGTGTTTTTTCATCTATTATGGTTTTATAGCCGAACATCACATCATCGGCAGTAAACTCAACACCGTCTGTCCATTTAACACCTTTTTTTAAATAGAATGTAATAACAAGGCCGTCTTTTGATATGTCCCATGACTCTGCCAAATCACCTATGAGCGTTAAGTCCTTATCATATTTTACTAACCCGTTGATAATAAGGCTTGCCACATTATGGGATGCCGAATCGCCTGCAAGCATGGGGATTAGGACGCTTGGCTCGCCGATTGTGCCTTCCACAATGGTATCGCCGTAGGCAGGGGCAGTATCGCTATTTGCAAGCTGCACTGCATTAGCTTCTTTGTCTATCTTGGTACAGTTAGCAATAAGAGATAAGGTAATAAATGGCAGAAGGATGTGTAATATGCGATATGTAATATGCGATGTGCGATACATGGCAATTTAAAATAACCCAATCAGGATATTTTTGCAAGGATTCCTACCATCCCATATTAATCAGTTCAAATATACCCCTTCTTATCATCATTACTGCAATGGCGGCAAGGAATATGCTCATGACTTTGGAAAATCCCTTTGCGCCGTTTTCGCCCAATATCTTCATTATTGCATCCGACTTGTTAAACGCAAGCCAGACTATGAAAAGATTTACGAGTATGGAAAAAAGCGCGGGCAGATAGCCGTATGTATCCACCAGAATTATTATAGTTGTCAATACGCCTGGACCCACAATCAGAGGCATCCCGAGCGGCACCACCCCTATGGATGAACCTTGAAATCTCCTTGTCTTTTCCGGAAACAAGAGATCATTGATTGCCAAAACAAGAAGGACTATCCCGCCTGCTATCTTAAAATCTGCGACAGTTATGCCAAGGGCCGAGAATATGAATTTTCCTACAGCAAGGAAACATACGCTTATCAGAAAGGCTGTAACTACTGACTGCTTTATAATAATCTTTTTATCGTCAGGCGGCATACCCTCTATCATGGATAAAAAGATGGGAAGCACAGCTATTGCGTCCATAGCCACAAATACGGGGATTAGCGCCAAAAGGAAATTTGTAATATCGTAATTCATATCTCCTCCAATCTGTTTTCTATCAGCGATGCCCTTTCAGTTCCTCTATTCGGGTCGTTTTCAGGCCTGCTTTTCCATCTCTGATGAAGCCAGAACCATTGTTCAGGATATTTTCTTACAAAATCCTCTATAACCCTTGTAAATGCGGCTGTATTCTCCATCTGGTCTTTTGCCCTGTCGCCTGTATCAATAACTTCAATCTCCTTGCCTATTATAACCCTGTGCCTCTTCCCATCCCTTACTATAAATGTGGGGACAACAGGCGCGCCGCTCGATATGGCCATAAGCGCTACCCCCTTATTTGTGCACGCAAGCCTGTTAAAAAAATAGACAAACACGCCTTCGGCCCAGGCTACATTCTGGTCAAGCAGAATCCCCGCAACCCCGCCTTTTGAGAGTATTCTGAGAAGCTCCCGCATAGAACGTCCTTTAGAAATTATCCTATTACCGGCCTTCGTTCTTACCCATCTTACAAATTCATCTATGAGAGGATTATCCATGTCCCTTACTACTATATCCACCGGATACCCCTTCAGGGCATAGAAGATGGCCATAAGTTCCCAGTTGCCGAAATGGCCGGTAAGAAATATCACTCCCCTCCCCTTGTCATACGCCATTTTAAAATTCTCAAACCCTTCGCACTCAATATATTTGTCCAGACTTTCCTTTTTAAGCCAGGGGAGTCTGCAAAACTCCATTAGATTCATTCCAAGATTTTCAAAAACCTTCTTTGCTATGATATCTATTTCATCAGATGTTTTTTCATCTCCAAAGGACGTCTTGAGATTATTTAGCGCAATCTCTCTGTGCTTTTTATCCAGATAAAAACCAATTCTGCCCAGACCCCTTCCAATCCAGAGACTTATAGATAGAGGTATATGCCCTATAAACCAGGATAAAATCTTAAGCGCAATGATTACAAATCTATTAAACATTCACCAATATCTCATTGAAATCTTTAGTGTTTTTAATATTAACATCTACTGCAATAGTATAAAGAGGCAGGTCTTTTATTGAAAGCCTCTTTAATTTTACGCCATCCTTCTCAGTTGTAACTATAATCTCAGCCTCAGCCGCTGCATCCTTAATCTTTTTCAAATCATCTAATGTATAAAAATGATGGTCGGGGTAGATAATCTCTTTGATTATAATTGCCCCTAATTCTTTTAGTGTCTCGCTAAATGATCTTGGCTCTGCTATGCCTGAAAGGGCGACAACCTTCTTCCCTTTTAAAGTATCCACATTATGCCTGCTGTTATCAAGAAGATTTATAACGGCCTGCGGTTTATAATTAAATGAAATAATAGGCTTGTTTTGTTTTTTTAAATTTGCAATTTGCAATTTGCAATTTGCAATTTGCAATTCATTGCCCTTAACCATAAAAAATGACGCCCGGTTAAGACCGCTCAAAGGCTCTCTCAGAATACCCATTGGAAAAAGCCTATGGTTTCCAAACCCTCTACGTGAGTCTATAAGCGCAATATCCATATCCCTTGCAAGCCTTATATGCTGAAAGCCGTCATCAAGTATGATAATATCCGGCTTGAATCTTTCAACGGCATACATACCTGCCCTGTAGCGGTCTCTGCCGACTATCACAGGAACGGTTTTTAATTTTACAGCCATTAGATACGGTTCGTCCCCCGCATCTTCAGGGCCTAATAATATATTTTCTCCGTCAGAAACAACGCCGACATCCTTTATCTTCCCCTTATATCCCCTGCTGAGTATAATTACTTTTTTGCCTCTTTCCAGTAATCGCTCCGCAAGATATATGGCCATCGGCGTCTTGCCACTTCCGCCTGTAGTGATATTGCCAATGGAAATGACCTTGCAATCGAGCCTGTGTGTCTTAAATACGCCAATACAATATAACAAAAATCTAAGCCGCAGCCCAATGCCATATAGAAGAGAAGGAAGGTATAAAAACCACCTCCCCTCTCCTTCCATCCAGTCGTTAAAAATGCGGGTTATCTGCTCAGAAATCTTTAAGTGGCTCATGTGATTTTCAGACTGCTAATTTTCATAGATATATAACCCATTCAGTATTCTTTGGCAAGAAAGAAAGGCATAGCTAAATCTCTTGACATACATGATTAAATAACTTATCATCTTCTTAATCATGGATGTTTTTTACAAGCCTGCATTCAGAAATTTTGTCAAAAAACAGACAAGGCCTTTTCAACTTGTTATTGAAGATGAAATTGACAGAATTAAAAACAATCCATCTACTGGAGAAATTAAAAAGGGAGACCTTGCAGGATTTAGAGTTCATAAGTTTAAATTCCACCATCAACAATATCTTCTTGCATACGAAATACAGGGTAATGACATAGTGGTCTATGCGATAGGGACTCATGAAAACTTTTACAGAGACTTCAAACACTATATAAGGGGGTAAATAATTATGATAACAACAATAACAGCGGAAAAGGTTTATAAGGAAATATTAGAAATGCCGGTAAAGGAAAGAGAGAAACTTTTCACCGTTATAGGAAGGCGGGGTTTTGAAAAAGAGGTTTATACGCATGATGAGGTGTTTGACGATATAAGGCGGTACCCCTTTACTATAAAAGAGGCAGCGGAATATCTTGAGGTAGCAGAAATAACTGTCAGGAGATGGGTAAAGCAAGGGATTTTAAAATTTAAAAGAATCGGCAAAAATATAGTGTTTGAAACAGATGAACTTAAATCTTTTAAAAAGAAAGTCTGAACATCTTAATTTTTTCATCAGGCTTACCTCTTTAATCAACTTGATAAAACTTCCTAAACTCTTCTTTGGTTAAATTAACCAACCTGTGCCAGTTCCATCCTTCCCTTCCATCTGGCATTGATTATCTCCTTTAACACCCTATGCCCTTCCTGTTCAAACTCAGGGTCGGTTTTTATCAGATTAAACGCCTCATCCCTTGCCTTCTGAAGCAGAGAGGCATCAGTCAAAAGGTTGGCAACCCTGAAATCAGGCAGACCTGACTGTCGCGTGCCGAGAAAATCTCCGGGGCCTCTAATCTTCAAGTCCTCCTCTGCTATCTTGAAACCATCGTTTGTCTCTTCCATTACTTTAAGCCTTTTGTATGTATCCACTGAGCCAATTTTACCGGCAAGAAGTATGCAGTATGAATCATGTTCTCCCCTTCCCACACGGCCCCTCAACTGATGAAGCTGGGAAAGGCCGAAGCGCTCTGCATGTTCCACCACCATACATGTTGCATTAGACACATCTATACCTACCTCTATTACAGTGGTTGAAACAAGGATATCCATCTCCCTTGCCTTAAATGCCTTCATAACAGCCTCTTTTTCATCAGACTTCATCTTTCCGTGGAGAAGGCCTATCTTATATTCCGTAAATATATCTTTTCTAAGATGCTCTGACATCCTCGTAGCATCCTTTAAATCAAGTTCCTCTGACTCCTCTATTAAAGGATAGACAATATAAACCTGTCTTCCCTTCTCCAGCTCACCCCTGATAATCTTATAAACTCCTTCTCTCTCCCTTTCTCTGAAGACCTTTGTTTTAACCGGCCTTCTTCCCGGAGGCAGCTCATCTATAACCGAAACATCAAGGTCTCCGAAAACTGTCATGGATAATGTCCTCGGTATCGGTGTTGCTGTCATAACGAGTATATCAGGATTTGCCCCTTTTTTCTTAAGCATCGCCCTCTGGATAACGCCGAACCTGTGCTGTTCATCCACAATCACAAGTCCGAGCCTTGTAAATTCCACATCCTCCTGAATAAGGGCATGGGTGCCAATGGCAAGGTTTATATTACCAGTTTTTATATCATCCAGAATTGCCTTCCTTTCAGATTTCGTGAGGCTGCTTGTGAGGAGCGCAGTCTTAATGCTAAGACCTTCAGCATATTTATGGATATTAAGATAATGCTGTTCTGCAAGTATCTCCGTGGGCGCCATAATTGCGGCTTGATAGCCGTTATCAATTGCAATAATACTTGCCATAAACGCAACAACAGTCTTGCCGCAGCCGACATCGCCTTGAATAAGACGGTTCGCAGGGTGCGGCTCTGACATATCTTTTTTTATTTCCGAGACAACCCTCTCTTGCGCCGCGGTTAATTTAAATGGCAACATGTTTATAAAATTTTCAACCAGCGCGGAATCAGTATTGAATGAAATGCCTTCTTCTTTGGCAAGCTTCTTCTGTTTGAGTGCAAGCCCCATTTCAAGGGAGAAGAGCTCATCAAACACAATGCCTTTTCTTGGCAACCAGTTTGATAAGTTTGAGGTAGGGGCGTAAGGCATTACGCCCTTACTGATTTCGGAGTTTGGAGTTTCCG
Source organism: Deltaproteobacteria bacterium (assembly GCA_030690165.1). Taxonomy (NCBI): domain Bacteria; kingdom Pseudomonadati; phylum Myxococcota; class Myxococcia; species Deltaproteobacteria bacterium. Next base: position 22,973 of record JAUYHF010000009.1, read on the forward strand.
TAGGTTTATGAAGTTCAGCCACAGCATTTGGCAATTCCATAAGCCCGTATCTCTTCAGAACATCCGGTGGAACCGAGCCGATTACCATGGGTGAAAACTCATCAACTATGCCTCGTATGATCTTTCTTATTGTCTTTTGATGCATATTCCCTACCTGCGAATAGACAGGCGCTATCGCATTAAAGTTAATGGAATCCAGTGTGTCATCATTTTCAAATATTTCTATATCAGGGTGTATTATCTCCTTTTGGCCGCTGAAAATACCCACATCACCGTAAACGACAAGCCTCTGCCCGATTTTATATCTCTTTTTCATAAGCGGAAGCCTGTAATGGAACCATTTCAATTTAAGAAACCCGCTCCCATCGCTTATGGCAATCTCAAAGACCCTTCGCCTGCCGTAAAATACCTCGCCCATGGCCGCTATCTCACCTGATACAACCTCTTTAGCTTTTAATATAAGTTGAGATATCTTTTTCATCTTGCGTCTGTCCTCATACCTGATTGGTAGCCAATATAAAACATCCTCAACCGTATTCAACCCTTTATTTGCGAATACCTGGGCCAATTTCGGGCCTATGCCTTTAATGTTTTTCAAAGGGGTGGAGAGCTTAGATAATCTCGTTTTTATATCATCTAAAGAGTAGTGTTCAGCATTCAGCTTTAGGTTTTCAGCAAATACATCTACATCCGGCCGCTGATTGCTGATTACTTTGATAATCTCCAATCCCATCCGGATTTTCTCCTTCTTTTCACCCACAGCCATTCTATCAAAGCCCTTGAATGCAGCCTCAAGTTCGCTCATTTTTTTAATGTCGTCATCTGAAATTGGAAGGGATAAGGCTTGTTTGCAGAGCTTTCCCACAAGACCTTCAACATCTTTTACTGCTGAGATATGCGTAAAATTGTCTTTGGATGCAAATGTGAAGGGTTTAAGGAGGGTTGAGATTATTTGAGAAAGCTCCATGTCCTAATTCCTGAGAATCAGAAATAAGTAGATGTTCATTCAATTTTTTGATGCCGAATACGAATACCCATAGGGGTAATGACTGAAAAGGACTCCATCAACTCACTGAAGTGTTTTATGATTAAGGGAACAACAATTTGAGCCTTCCTAATTGGGGATAAACCAGCCAATCTGACCAGCACAACTCCGGAAGAAAGACGACGAAGACGAAATACCAATTCACCGAAGTCTTTATCTGCTGTTAATAAAAGAGCTCCTTCACTGTTTGCAAGTTCAAGCACAACATCATCGGAAATTCCAGGGGCCATTTCAGCTACATAACCAACGATATATCCTTTCTCACGAAGCGCATCAACAATTTGCTTGTCGATGCTTTCATCTGCAAGTAAGTTCACGCCGCCGCCCCGGCAACCGGATAAACAACATCCCCTTTTAAGACCTCGGCAGCAAAAGCAAGCGCAGCCTGAACACCTTCATGAGTCAACCTTGTATGAGCTTCAAGAATATCTTCCACTGTTTCGCCAGCAGCCAGTTTTTCTAAAATAAGTTCAACAGTTATTCTTGTTCCGGCTACAACAGGTTTCCCCATCATCACAGCCGGATCTGATACAATTAAATTCCTCACCATATATACCTCCCTTGCAATTGCTTAATATTACCATACCCGCAAATTATATAGCAAAAATATTGAGAAGGGCAAAATTCTTGAACCTTACCCTTAAGCGCTCTCTGTTACTGCCGCTGCTGTAAATTACTTTTAAACGGCGCTACCCATATTAGTTTCTAAATTATTTATTGCCGTTACTATAATAAAGACCCTTTTTATTATCGTATAATAGTTCACCTTTTTTCTGCCTTTCTGTTAACTCCGTTAATACAGTCTCAAAAAGCTTTTGCGCTGTATAGCGGCCAAATCGCGTCTCAGGTTCGCAACCTGGGGCACCAAGCGCAAGCCAACTAAGCAGTATCACCATACCAGTTGAACACCATCTGTTCTTTTTACTCAAAAGGTAACCATGTAATTCGTTAAAACTTATTGACTTCACAACGCCTTCCCAAGTTTCCCTGTGTGTTTCTTTAGCATGTGCAACATTATCTGGGGTTACATTTACGCCAAACAAGACAAACTCATCACTACTATCTTCATTATCTTCTATTAGCTTGACATGTCCCATCTTCACCTTTTTATTCCATTGTATAGAGAGACCGGTTTCTTCCAGAATCTCGCGCATAGCTGTTTTTATTAGACTATAATTGTCAAAAAGCTTATTCGGCGAGGACGCAGGCATATACCCGCCACCAAACACATGATAGCAACCAGCATATCGAGTGCCTTTTTTTCTTTTATGTAAATATATTTCCTTGTTTTCAACACAGAAAACAATAACGGTAGAGTAAATAACATTAGGCTTTTCCCCCCCTTCTTCTCTTAAGGCTGCAATTGTAGCATAATCGGTAGTGTAGTAATGCCACTTAGAATCTTCAATCTTTTTTGCAGAAATTGCATGAGGATCGTTTGGCCTTTTCTCATCTTCAAACTTTTTTTTCAGTTTGCCTATTTTTTGTTGATAATCATCTCCAAGCCATTCTTTTAACTTATCATCAAAATTAGGCACTTCATCAGACGCAGGAAGTAACGAAGGAATATCATCCAACTCTTTTATAAATTTTGCGGCCTTTAATTCATTACAAAAGAGTTTATTTAACTTTTTTATATAGTTCATTGCAACCTTAGGCGGTTCAAACCGATATATGGGAATTTGTTTGCCATGTTTAACTAATACGCTATCTTCAACGATGCCAATATTAGGCCTAGTTTCGCTATCAAAACTTTTGATATTATTATAAGTTTCTTTAGATATAGCTAATTTATTTCTGTAACTTAGCCCCATTATCCGGAAAGCATTGTTAAGTGGTTTGCCAGCGAAATTCTCTCTATCATTTATATCTTTATAAATTATGACATCGCCGCTATTAATACCAATCCTAATATTATATTTATTACATCTACAATATCCTTTGACTTCAAAATCGCATCGTTTGTGTTTACATTCTGGTTTTGTGTTGTTAGCGTCTATCTCCTTTAAAAGGTCAAATGCAAACCTTAATGGCAACTTATTACTCGGAGTTAAATCTTGAAAAATAACAGCCACGCCGTCTCCTGTTGGTAAAAGAGTCATTGTGTAAAGTTTCTTCATTTTTTCGAGATGTTCTGTGAATAGGTTGATTATTTTGAGTTGTGATACAGTATCTCTCAAAGAATACTTTTCAATATCAACGGCAACGACATGAACATGTTTTATGTTTTGTTTCATCATAGAGATATTCCCCTTAAAACACAGAGTGAATGGTGGTCACAGTCCATACTACGGGCTACAAGCCTTAAAGACAGACGGCAAGGCAAGGGAGTGTCAAGCCGTTATTTTTTGATATTTCCCCTTTTTTACATTGGCTAACACAGGTCAATGGGTTAACCCCTTGTCCCTGCTTCATGATATTCCTGTATCGACGTTACACCAAGCCCTTCTGTTATCAACGCGCCTATTCCGTGAGCTGCTGCCTTTGCTCCTGATACGGTGGTAAAATACGGAACGCTGTATACGAGCGCAGACCTTCTTATGGAATACGAATCCTTAACCGCCTTTATCCCGAATGATGTGTTGATGACCATAGCAATCTCTCCGCTTTTTATCTTATCAACTATATGAGGCCTGCCCTCTACGACCTTATACACAAATTCTGCATTAACCCCTTTTGCTTTCAGATGCTGGGCAGTCCCGCTTGTCGCTATGATTTTAAAACCCATAGACTCTAATTTCCTTGCAGCAGGTATAATCGCGTCTTTGTCATCGTCTTTAACACTGATAAATACTGTGCCTTTTAAAGGGAGTTTTGCCCCTGCCGCAATCTGGGCCTTTGCAAATGCTCTCCCAAAATCTCTGTCTATCCCCATGACCTCGCCTGTTGATTTCATCTCAGGGCCAAGTATGGTATCAACTCCTGGAAATTTTATAAACGGGAATACCGATTCTTTTACCGATATATGTTCTGGCGCAGCCTCTTCTGTAAAACCCAGTTCTTTAAGCGTCTTGCCAAGCATAACCTTTGCAGCTATCTTTGCGAGCGGCCTTCCTATTGCCTTACTTACAAACGGAACAGTCCTGGATGCCCTTGGATTCACCTCAAGTATATAAACCGCATTATCCTTTACTGCGAACTGGACATTCATAAGCCCTATTACCTTTAGCTCCTTTGCAAGCGCATGTGCCTGCCTTCTAATATCTTCCATTACATCCAGGCTTAAGGAATACGGGGGAAGCGAACATGCCGAGTCGCCGGAATGGATGCCTGCCTCTTCAATATGCTCCATGATGCCGCCGATAACAACATCAGCGCCGTCGCTTACACAGTCAACATCAACCTCAATAGCATCGTTCAAAAAACGATCTGCATATATATCCAAGTCTTTGTCTGAAGAAATAATCAATTTCTTCAGATATTCATGTAATTCAGCTTGATTATAAACAATTGCCATAGCCCTACCACCTAACACATAAGATGGTCTAACAATAATTGGATAGTGAGTTTGTTCGGCGAGTCCATCAATTCCAGCATATATACCAATCTCAAATGCTTTTTTATTTGGTCTGATGTCAAAACCTTCAGGATAACGAAGCTCCAACTTATTCAATAGCTCACGAAATCTAAATCTATCTTCTGCAACATCAATGCTGTCAGAAGATGTTCCAAGAATGTTTACTCCAGCTTCTTTCAATGCTTTTGCCAATTTCAGCGGCGTCTGGCCGCCAAACTGCACAATAACGCCAAAAGGCTTTTCCTTATCAATTATGGCCATGACATCCTCAAAGGTGAGAGGCTCAAAATACAGTCTGTCAGATGTATCGTAATCAGTTGAAACCGTCTCAGGATTGCAGTTCACCATTATGCTCTCAATCCCCTCTTCCTTGAGCGCAAATGACGCATGGACACAGCAATAATCAAATTCAATCCCCTGCCCGATTCGGTTCGGGCCGCTGCCGAGGATAACGACCTTTTTGCGGTTGGTGGGATTGGATTCGCAGTCTGACACAGGGATCGGGGAAAACTGACCCCTGACCCCCGACCCCTGACCCCTGGAATATGGTCTTTCATATGTTGAATACAGATACGGCGTGTGCGCCTCAAATTCTGCGCCGCATGTATCAACTGTCTTGTAAACAGGTCCAATGCCATATCCTTTTCTTATCTTCCTTACTTCGGTCTCGCTGGTATTTAAAAGTTGAGCGAGCCGTTTATCGGAAAACCCAAGTTCCTTTGCCTGCCATAAAAGTTCGGAGTTTTTCAATTCCGCAATCCGCAATCCGCAATCCACAATCTCTTTTTCAAATTCCACAATATCCCTTATATTATTCAAAAACCATCTGTCAATCTTTGACAGGGCATATATCTCATCAACGGACATACCGCATCTTAAGGCGTCCCCTATATACCAGAGCCTCTCCCAGTTTGGTATCCTCAGTTTCTCCTTAATTATTTCTATGTTTTCTTCTATCTTCTGGCTTCTGTCCTCTGTCTTCTTGGATTCAAACCCATAACTCCCTATCTCAAGCGACCTCATGGCCTTTTGCAGGGATTCTTTAAATGTCCTCCCTATGGCCATAGCCTCGCCAACTGACTTCATCTGCGTTGTAAGAGTTGCGTCTGCCTGCGGGAATTTTTCAAATGTAAATCTTGGAATCTTTGTAACCACATAATCTATGGTGGGCTCAAAACATGCAGGTGTCATCTTGGTTATGTCATTTGGAATTTCATCAAGTGTGTAGCCGACTGCCAATTTTGCCGCAATCTTTGCGATGGGAAAACCTGTTGCCTTGCTCGCAAGCGCGGATGAGCGGGAGACCCTGGGGTTCATCTCTATCACATACATCTTGCCGTCAACAGGGTTCACTGAAAACTGTATATTGGAGCCGCCTGTATCAACACCTATCTCCCTTATAATCTTTAAAGCAGCATCCCTCATTATCTGATATTCTTTGTCCGTCAGTGTTTGGGCAGGCGCAACTGTGATGGAATCCCCTGTGTGCACGCCCATAGGATCAAAATTTTCAATGGAGCAAATAATCACCACATTGTCTTTCGTATCCCTCATTACCTCAAGCTCATATTCCTTCCAGCCGATCACCGATTCTTCAATCAGAAGTTCACGGTAAGGGCTTGCATCAAGACCAAACTGAACCATTTCCTTAAACTCCTCAGCATTATATGCAATGCCGCCGCCAGTGCCGCCGAGGGTAAACGATGGTCTTATGATGACAGGACAAGTCATCGTCTCTACTATGCTCAATGCATCCTGTAATGTCTTTGCATAACCGCTCCTCGGCACATTAAGGCCAATCATCTTCATTGCCTCCTTAAATAGTTCCCTGTCCTCCGCCTTTTTAATTGCATGGAGCTTTGCGCCTATGAGTTCAACACCATATTTTTCAAGGATACCGGACTCTGCAAGAATAACGGCAGTATTAAGCGCTGTCTGGCCGCCCATAGTTGGCAGCAACGCATCCGGTCTTTCCTTTTCAATTATCTTCTCAACTATCTCAGGCGTAATCGGTTCAATGTAGGTTCTGTCTGCCAGCCCCGGATCTGTCATTATTGTTGCCGGGTTTGAGTTTATAAGTATTACCTTATACCCTTCTTCCTTCAGCGCCTTGCACGCCTGTGTGCCTGAATAATCAAACTCGCAAGCCTGTCCTATGACAATAGGCCCGGCGCCAATGATTAAGATGCTTTTTATGTCAGTTCGTTTAGGCAAAATGAACTCCTTGTGCTTTTTGTATCAGTCTTACAAAATACCGTTGGGTTGATGAAACCACTCGCTAAATGTCTACCTGGTCTATTTTGCGCCGTTCTTCTGCCAACTCTTTAAACTTTTTTTCGTCTAGTTTACCTGCTTCAGCGGCAGAGAGTAGATTAAGGTAATAGCTGGCCAAAGCTGGCAGTGAAGTAATAAAATTGGGGCGGTCTTTAAAAACTGTGGTTTGTCCTTGATAGTCAGCGGTTGCCATTTCAAATGCTAATTTTCGCATATCACGTTTGTAGCTCCACTTCTCCTTCAACCAAAGAGTCACGATAGTTGTTCCAGAACCAATCAATGCTCCTACGAGACCAATGATGAGCGGTATCCATTCTTGCATTTTTCCTCCTGTTGTTGCTTGGCGGACATTATCTTCTCTTTTATACCTATAGGCACCTTTTAACCACGTAGATTTGGTTGAGCAACGCGAAACCCAACCCGCTCCCAAATATTCCAGCGGGACAAAACCCCTACATCCTACATTAGTTACGAGTCATTTTTCTTTTTGCCCGCCGAAATCCTATCGCTTACCACCTTTAATATCTCCCTGATGTTCCATTCATGCGATTCCGTTATTTCGCCGGAAATATGCCTGTGGTGCGGATAAGTCGGGACTTCCTTGTGGTGATGAGAATTATCCCATCTTGATATCAGATTGCCTTCAACATCCTGCCAGTGATAAGAATATTTTCTTCTGCCGTCCAAAAAGAGATAGTCTCTGATATGCAGAACAGATTCGTTTACAAACCGAATCTTCGCCGCAAATGACATGCCGGAACCGTATCTCTTGTGTTCCAAGACAGAGAAACTGGCGACGATATCTGAAAACTCCTCTATTGTCTTATAAAACATTCTTCAACTCTTTCAGTTTCCCTTCCCAGTAGTCCTTTCCCTCTTGTGCAAATTTCCACGCCATCAAGTCGTCATATTGCGCGAAATCCTCTTCCCCTGCCTCATATTCTCTATTAAAGTTATCGAATCCTTTGCCATACTTTTTCTCAAAATGCTCCACCTCTTCGGAAAAATTAGAGACCTTGCAAACAATCTCTGTCATAACCGTGTCTTTTATCAAATCTTCAACCCCTTTAAATTCAAGCTCCCGAATAATGTTTTTAATCTTTTCATTAATCACAATTTCTGTTTTCATTAGTCAACCTCCCGAATATTTTTTACGCGAGCCGTCCTTCCGCTCTTGTTTCTGATTCGTTTATAAAATATTAAATATTATTCTTTATCCTACTCAACACCGATTTTCCAAACACCCTTTTCTAAAAAAGCCTCAATGGTTTGTCTATTGGCTTTATTTATAAGATTCGAATGTGAAAGTTTATTGTTCTTTGCATAGCCGGCAAGGGTAATGATTTTTTTACCTTCCAAATACGTCAATCGTTTATGATAACTATTCGTAAGCGCTTTTCCCACTATTTCTTCCATGATGGCGGTCTTGCCTTTTTCATCAAATTCTTTAAATTCTTCGTAATATTTTTTCCTATCAATAAATTTTATATTTATCGGAACAAATCCTTCCCGTATCAACAAATAATTATTAATGACACGTCCAATACGACCGTTACCGTCAACAAAAGGATGAACATACTCAAAAGTAAGGTGTAATTTTGCTATACGCTTGATGATATTTTTATGACTTGTGGCATTATACTCTGCCAGCATTTTTTCAAGACGATCCGTTATCTCTTTCGGATTGGGCGCAATATGATTCCCGACACGAACATATTCATTATTATTTCTGAACCTTCCGGCAATATCGTCACGGATATTTGAAATCAACATCTTGTGAAGTAATAAAATTACCTCAAGAATAAGTTCTCGTTCATTAGCCCTTTTATCTATGTATGATACAACTTGCGCAAGGTTCTTTGCTTCAAAGATTTCTCGTTCGGTGATAAATCTATCCAAATCAATTTGAAGAAGTATCTTTTCAGTTTCTTCAAGGGTAAGCGTGCTGTTCTCTATAGCATTTGAGTTATATACCTGTTCAGCAACTTCAGTTTCGGCAATGAGTTTAATAAGAGCATCTTTGCCTATGGACGCTTTATAGTATCTCTCGCGAAGAGAATTTACCTTATTAAAAACATTAAGTGTTTTTGCCATACACTCATATTACAGTTATTTTCACTGTTTTGTCAATATAACCGTGAAAATTTGCCTTAAAACACATATTTTCACGGTTTTGGCGTACAAGCCTGACTACTTAGGCAATCCATCCTTCCTCCATGAGCGCATAAATCTTTTTCACATCCATTCTTGAACATCTGCTCCACACTGTTTTAATCTTTCTGAACTTTCTGATTAAAGGAAGAAAATTTTCAAAAATATGCCTTCAACACATACTCCTGCATCATACGATGAGTATTGAAAAAGGAGCCGTTAAGGGCAATAGAGTAACGCATAATTTCAATAAAATAATTACGATTATGATAGAAAGTGGGGATAACAATGTTTTCCAGTTTTTCGTACAGGGATGCGGCATCCTTAGCATGGTCCGATTCTCCCATTGCCCAGCCTGTTATTCCCTCTATATGCCCTTCAACCCACCATCCATCAAGCACGCTCAGACTTGGTACGCCGTTCATTGCCGCCTTCATACCGCTCGTGCCCGATGCTTCCATTGGAGGCTGAGGCGTATTAAGCCACACATCAACTCCGGCAACAACCTTCTTTGCAAGGTCCATATTGTAATCCTGAAGATAAACTATCTTTATCTTATCTTGCAAAGACTTTGCGGCATCAAATATTCGCTTGATAATCTCCTTGCCGCCTTGATCTCGCGGGTGGGCTTTACCAGAATAAATGAACTGAAGCGGCCCCGCATTCAGAGCGATTTTTTCCAATCTCCCCATGTCTTCAAAAAGGATTGCTCCTCTCTTATAGCTCGCGGAACGGCGGGCAAAACCTATAGTAAGAATATTTTCGTCCATATCTACACCTGTTTCATTCTTCACATAATCAAAGAGGTTTCTTTTAGATTCTGTATGTGCCTTCATGATATCCTCTACTGGAATGCCAAGGGCTGCACGAAGACTAAAATTATCTTCTTTCCATTCAGGTATAAAGAGGTTAAATAGTTCCTGGAATGGCTCTGAAACCCATGTGGCTGCGTGAACGCCATTAGTGATGGCATCAATCTCATATCCGGCAAACATAAGCCTTGAAACTTCACCATGTTTTTTAGCAACACCATTTACATAACTGCTCATGTTGAGAGCAAGATAGGTCATATTGAAAAGCCCTTCATAAACGGCAAGAGATTCAATGGAAGAAAGTATTTCAGGAATTCCTAAAACACGTCGTAAGATGTCCAGAGGAAACTTGTCATGTCCTGCAAGTACCGGTGTATGGGTGGTAAATATGCATTTCCCCCGCACCGCCTCAACCTGTGATTCAGAAACTCCTTTCCTCTCCCTTTCTTCCCTAAGGAGCTCAAGGGTGAGAAACGCTGCATGCCCTTCATTCATGTGAAACCGCGATATATTGTCATAACCAAGGGCACGAAGCATCTTGACACCGCCTATGCCAAGAATAACCTCCTGGCACAGACGATAATACTCATCGCCGCCGTAAAGATGGTCAGTAAGCCTTCTATCCCATTCAGTGTTTTCAGGCAGGTTGGCATCAAGAAAATATACCGGCGCAGTGAAACCGGATATACCCTGCACAGTATACCTCCATGCCCGAAGTTTTACCTTTCTCCCTTCAAGAAAAATACTCACCCTTTGCGGTATCTCTTCAAGAAATTCCTCAACAAACCTGCCAACAGGCTCTTCATGCTGCCACCCGTTTTCATCAATCCTCTGCCTGAAATAACCCTTCCTGTATATTAGTGTAATTGCCACCATAGGCACTTTCAGATCAGCCCCTGACCTTATAGTGTCTCCTGCAAGAATGCCAAGCCCGCCGCTGTAAGTGGGCATACTGTTATCAATCCCAATTTCCATGGAAAAGTAGGCAATACTTCTCTGCTGGTTCATTTCTAATCTCCTTCCGGCCTTTTATGCGAAATCATATCAAAGAAAACAACCCTGCCTGAGGAGAATTTCATATATATGCTTTTGAAACTCACTTTCCATCCATCATGTCTGTAAAACGTTTAAAGAGATACGAAGAATCATGCGGCCCCGGCGATGCCTCAGGATGATACTGCACGGAAAAAATCGGCAGCTTTGTGTGAGCAAATCCCTCAACAGTTTTATCATTCAGATTTATGTGCGTCAACTCTGCTATGCCTTTTAGTGAATCCACATCAACTGCAAAGCCGTGGTTCTGCGCAGTAATCTCTACCTTTTTGGTAGTCAAATCCATGACAGGCTGGTTTCCGCCGTGATGTCCGAATTTGAGTTTATAAGTCTTTCCACCTAAAGCCAACCCAAGTATCTGATGACCGAGGCAGATGCCGAATATTGGCTTTTTGCCGATAAGCTTCCTTGTGCTCTCAATGACGTATGAGACAGCATCAGGGTCGCCAGGGCCGTTTGAGAGGAGTATGCCGTCGGGATTCATCTTCAAAACCTCTTCTGCAGGCGTAAACGCAGGCACAATAGTTACTTCATAACCAACATTAATAAGATTTCGCAATATATTGAATTTAATGCCAAAATCATAGACAACTACTTTATGCCGTGATGCGTGATGTGTGGTGCGTGATGCGTAACCTCCTTCTAAGTCCCAGAGACCCTGCTCCCATTTATACGGCTCTTTGCATGTTACTTCCTTTACAAGGTCAAGGCCTGTCATTTGAGGAAACGTCTTTGCCTTTTTAACAAGGCTTGCAGCGTCTAAATCCAGAGTTGATATAACGCCGTTCATTGCGCCGTTATCCCGCAGATGTTTTGTAAGCGCCCTTGTATCTATGCCCTGTATGCCAACCACATTATTTTTTTTGAGGTAACTGTCTATTGTTTCTTTTGCGCGCCAGTTGCTCGGATAATTACAAGATTCCCTTACAATAAAACCCTCAAGCCAGAGTCTGTTTGACTCTATATCCTCTTCATCCACCCCGTAATTCCCTATCTGCGTATAGGTCATGGCAACCATCTGCCCTTTGTAAGACGGATCAGTAAGAACCTCCTGATACCCGTACATGGAGGTGTTGAAAACCACCTCGCCTATCGCCTCCCCTTCTGCGCCAAAGGAATAGCCCTCAAATATAGTGCCATCCGCAAGTGCAAGGATTGCTTTTTTCTTAGATAATGTCATAAATTCCTTACCCCAGCACCTTTCTGCAAACCTCCTGATATGCCTCTTCTGTCTTTCCGAGGTCGCGCCTGAATCTGTCCTTGTCCATCTTCTCTTTCGTCTCTTTATCCCACAGCCTGCAGCCGTCAGGGGTTATCTCGTCGCCCAATAATATCTGTCCCTTGTGCCTGCCAAACTCCAGCTTAAAATCCACAAGGATTATTCCCCTCTCGTCAAAAAAATTTGAGAGATACCCGTTTATCTCAATGGCCATCTCTTTTAAAATATCCACCTCAAATTTCCGGGCAAGACCAAATGCCTCTATATGATAATCGTTTATCATGGGGTCGCCGAGCGGGTCGCTCTTGTAATAAAATTCCAGGATGGTTTTTTTAAGAAACATACCCTCTTCAACGCCCATGCGCTTTGCAAGGCTTCCTGCAACTATATTCCTCACAACAACCTCTATCGGGATTATCTCCAGTTTTTTTACCACCATCTCCCTGTCAGACGGCCTTTCTACAAAATGGGTAGGTATGCCTTTATCCTCAAGATATTGAAAGAGCCTTGAAGAAATTTTGTTATTCAATATCCCCTTTTCCTGAATAATCCCTTTCTTTTTTCCGTCAAAGGCCGTTGCCTCGTCCTTAAAATATTGTATCAGCAAATCAGGACTGTCCGTAGCATAAAGGATCTTGGCCTTGCCCTCGTAGAGTTTTTCAAGCTGTTTCATCTAAACCTCCTCTTTCGCGCACGATCATCTCTCATTTTTCAAATATACCGTCCTCACCGGATACGGTATCTCAATATCCTCTTTTTCAAACCTCTTTTTTATCTCTGTATTTATCTGGTCAAGGGCTATGCCTATCTGAAAACAGTCCGGAGTCCAGAAGAACATCTGTAGGTTTAAAGAAGAATCGCCGAATTCCAGAAAGAGCGCCAGCGGGGCCGGTTCCCTGACAACAAGGGGGTTTTCCCTTGCCGCATCTAACATTATATTCTTTGCCTTTTCCACATCGCTTCCATACGCAATCCCAACCTTTATCAGGCCGCGCATTAACTTATCCGGATAACACTGATTTATGACCTTTGTATTCACAAGCTCTGTGTTAGGGACTATCAGCATGTTGCTGTCCATGGTCTTTATCTTTGTGCTCCTCAAACCTATCTCCGCCACGTCTCCGATATCGCCTGTTGATAGCTTTACCCTGTCCCCCACCCTGAACGGCCTGTCTATCATGAGGGTAAATCCTGATATCATATTTGCAAGCGTATCCTTTGCCGCAAGACCAATGGCAAAGGATGTAACACCCAGCGCTGTAATAAGGGACAGGACATCGTAATTGAAATGCTTGAGGACAATTATCAAACCTGTGATAAATATGAAAATGAATACAATCTTCTCTATTAACGGCAGGAATTCTTTTTCAAGCTGGCTTTCAGTCTTTTTTTGGGCATTGTGGGTATACCATTCAAGGATGACATTAACTACCTTGTATGCCATAAACAAAGCAATTGCCACGCCCAGCACAAAAACTATGCCGTCGCCTATTGATTTTAATTTTGCATGGAGCGGCAGATTGTCTAAAGCAAGGGAGAAACCAAATAATAGGATAATGTAAAGTATAGGCCCCTTTACAGCCTCAACTATCTTATCATCCAACTCAGTCTCAGTATGCTTTGTAAATACCGAAACCCACCTGGCAAAGAAATATCTCGCAAACTTTGCAAACACCCAGAAGCCCAAAAGTATGGCAAGGGATATCAGCCCTTCCTTGAGCCATAGTTCAGTATTCTTATTTATATTGATTCCCATAGAACCCGAAAGAGTTCTCCTTACAAAATAAATCTAAGTATAAAAATTAGATACCAAATTGATTAAAAAATCAAGGCTGAATAAAGCGCTATTTATATAGACATACTTTTAGAAAAGTTGCAAGATGTTCGTGTAGTAATGTTAGCGGCAAGTAAACTGTCCTCCTTTGCAGCACATGAAGTGTCCTATTTATGGTTTCCTGAATTTCAAGGAGGAGACCATGAAACGGACAGAGATGTTACAGGAGGTCAGGAAGATGGGCATAGAAAACTTGCTGAATATGACTCGGAAGGTCAATTGAAGAGAAAGGAGACGGAAAAAACGGCTGTACAGAGTCAGAGCCGTCATATCTCATCCAAAACAGGAAAGGCGCTTCGGGCTACGCCCCCGTGCCTTTCCTGTTGAATCAAAAAGCGGACAATTCATTTGCTCTAAAAGCGGACATTTCTATTTGTTGACAACAAAACAATAAATAGGTTGCACTAATTTAACCGCGTAGAACACCGTATTATTCAAATATCTTTTTAAAAAATCCCTTGCCTTCCTTTTGTTTCCTCGTCTGGATGAGCCTAAGTTCACTTTGCGCCTCGGACAGGTTCGGGTTTTTCTGCACAGCCTTATTAAAGGCAGCCTCTGCCTCTTCCAACTTGCCGTTCACTCTATGAATGACGCCTAGGAAATAATATGCCCTGTCCTGCTTCGGATTTGCCGCTATGCCATCCTGTATGAGTTCTTTTGCCTTTTTTACCTCTGCCGCATCCTTTGGTGAGAGATTAAAGATTGTCCAGCCCAGATATGTCTTGTATTCTCCCTCATCAGGGTTCAGTTTGACAGTCCATTCAAAGGCCTCTCTGGCGCTCTTGTAATCCTTTCTTGACAGGGCGATTTTTCCTTTTTGAAACTGAAGTTCTGCATTCATAATATTCGCCGCATCCTGATGGATATCCTGCTTTCCGCCGCTCTTTAAGGATTCTTCATAGGTTCTGCGGGCATTTTCATCCGAAAGTGTGGTGTATGCCGTATTGATAAGGGTAAATATATCCGAGGCAGCCGCCAGTACATCCTGTATATTGTTGTGATATTTATCCGGATGATACTGCTTTGCCATCTTAAAATACGCCTTTTTTATACTGCCGTTATCTGCATCCTGAGCAATGCCGAGGATCTCAAATGAGTTGAGGGATTTCATCTGAAGGTATTTGCCGGTAAGCTCCTCTATTAAGGCGCTGTCTTCTGAAGAAGGCCCCTCCGGTTTTTTTTCTTTTTCCACCTGTTTTAAGATAAGGATATCTGTTGTAAGCAGGGTATAAATAAACGGATAGATTTCTTCTTTTGAGATTGAGAGCCTCGTTTCTACTTCAACTAATATTTCACCTAATTTTTTCTTTCCGTCTATCAGCGTAAGAACCCTTCTTTCTGCTGGAGTGGGCTGAAAATCTTCCAATGCGTATACGGTTTTATTTGAAAATAGAACAAGTTGTTCCTTATTTTCATCTATCGCTGCCTTCATTCTGTCAGCGGGATAATATCCGCCCTTTAAGGCATGGAGGATGGCATAGGCAGGATGGACAGGATAAAAAAACAGGTCTTTTGGCAATTTTTCTATTGTATAGTAATGGTATGTCCCGTTTATCCAGTTGAATGCGCTGAATAGTCTTTCCTTTGCCTGTATGTTTAATGCGTCATTCAATTGATGCGGGGTTATATGCCCGTTGGATAACAACACCTCTCCCTGCCTCTTTTTTCCATTTAGCATTATCTCCAGGGATTTTTCATAAATCCCCTGTGTAATTATCTCTTTTCGCACCATCAATCTGCCAAGTACCTCGTTAAGGGTATTGGAAATGCCGTAAACAGGGACGCCTGTTTTAAAGAAAAACCTCTTCTTGATATTTCTGTCTTCCATATCAAGAGCGCTGGCTGTGTCCCTGGCTGCGAATATATTATGCAAAAGCCTTGGGAATCCAATATCGCTTAATTTTCCCCATTTTTCCTGCATCTAAAATTCCTCTTTTATGCCTATAATTCTCTCGTACAGATTTCTTACCTTATTTGACATTATACCTGCCAAGGCCTTCTTTGGCAATCTCTATTTGTTGACAACATATCCCATCATAGATTGTTGCTATATTAGGCGCGTTATTGTATTATCAGCTCTAAAGACCTGTCTCTACAATATAACAATATTATGATAGTTGGCATTCCAAAAGAGATTAAAGACAAAGAATATCGTGTTGCCATAACGCCGGCGGGCGTTGATGTCATTATAAAGGCAGGCCATAAGGTAATTATTGAGAAGGCCGCCGGCGCAGGCAGCGGGATAACGGATGAGGAATATGCAAAGGCAGGGGCAGAGATAGCCGGCAAGGCCCATGAGGTATTTGAGCGGGCTGATATGATTGTAAAAGTCAAAGAGCCTCTTTCCCAGGAATATCCATTATTAAGAAAAGGACAAATACTCTTTACCTATCTTCACCTTGCCCCTGTGCCTGAATTGACCGTTGCCCTGATAAAGAGCGGGGTAATTGCCATTGCGTATGAAACAGTTGAACTTCAGGATGGAAGTCTTCCGATACTAACGCCAATGAGCGAGGTTGCAGGAAAGATAGCTGTTCAGGTGGGCGCATATTATCTTATGAAGGCTCATGGCGGAAAGGGGATACTCCTTGCCGGCGTGCCGGGCGTGGAAAAAGGAAAGGTGGCTATCATTGGCGGCGGGGTAGTGGGGACAAATTCCGCCAAAATGGCCATTGGTCTTGGCGCAGAGGTGGTCATTATAAATAACAGTCTTGAGAGGCTGCGGTATCTGGATGATATATTTGGCGGCAAAGTAAAAACCCTTGCATCCAATTCCTATAATATTGAAAAGGCTGTAACAGAGGCTGACCTTGTTATAGGCGCTGTCCTGATTACGGGCGCAAAGGCGCCGCATCTTGTTACAAGAGATATGATAAGAAGGATGAAAAAAGGTTCTGTTATTGTGGATGTGTCTGTTGATCAGGGGGGCTGCGTTGAAACCATAAAACCCACAAGTCATTCAGACCCTGTTTATGAGGTTGACGGTATTATCCATTACGGTGTTACGAATATGCCCGGCGCTGTGCCGAGGACATCCACATTTGCCCTCACAAACGCAACACTCCCTTATGTTGTAAAACTGGCAAATCTTGGAATAGAGGCATTGAAACAAGACCCTGCGCTGGCAAAGGGAGTGAATCTATTTAAAGGCAGGATAACATACAAGGCTGTTGCAGATATTATGGGAGAGAAATTTACGCCTCTTGAAGAACTCTTATAACAGGGCGACCCGCCAACTGTAGTTATATCTTTAACCCGTTAGATCAATCTCACTGTTGATATAAATCTATGCCGGTTATAAAAAAGACGGTTGACATAAAGGCTTCCCCGAAAAAGGTTTTTGACCTTATTGCAAGGCCGGAGGATTTTCCAAGATATTCAAGCCTTGTAAAAAAGGTTACGGCTATCGGGCATTCAGCCTATCACTGGATTGTGGATATACATGGGATTGAATTTGAATGGGATGCGAAGGTTGTTGAATTGAAAAAGCCGGAGAGATTTGCGTGGCAGTCAATAACAGGCATTCAAAATTCCGGTTCGTATACGCTCGAACCAATTAAAAATGGCACAAGGATTAAATTCTATATGGAATATCTCCTTCCAAATATTATACTGGAAGAATTGGCGCAGGTCATTACAGAGGGATATATGGAGAGGATGGCCTCTGAGATACTTGAGAATGTAAAAAAAGAACTGGAAAATTCCTGATGACTTTATCTGCTTCTTTTGATAATCTTTTTTAACAAAAAAAATTATATTGGAGGGTATTTGTGCGGGCAATGAAACCTATCATCTGGAACGGCATAATCCGGGAATTTCAAGAATTTCTTCCAAAGGTAAAAGAAGAGTGTATAGTCCATTTCAGGGAAGGCAATACGCCCCTGATAGAGGCATTGAACATGAGCGAGGTCTTTGGAAAGGAATTAAAGATATTTCTCAAGTATGAAGGCCTGAACCCAACAGGTTCTTTCAAAGACAGAGGTATGACCATGGCTGTGTCAAAGGCGAAGGAAGACGGCTCACACGCCATAATATGCGCCTCAACAGGGAATACCTCGGCTGCGGCAGCCGCTTATGCGGCAAGGGGAGGTCTGCGGGCGTATGTTTTGATACCGGAAGGAAAGATTGCGCTTGGCAAGCTGTCCCAGGCAATGATGCACGGCGCAAAGGTTATACAGATACAGGGCAATTTTGACGAGGCCATGACAATAGTGAAGGAGGTTTCCAAAAATTACCCTGTAACATTGGTCAATTCAATAAATCCTTACAGGCTTGAGGGCCAGAAGACAGCGGCATTTGAGGTGTGCAATCGTCTTGGTTTTGCGCCGACATATCATTTTCTTCCAGTGGGCAATGCCGGAAATATAACAGCATACTGGAGGGGTTATAAGGAATTTAAGGAAAGAGGGATTATAAATACCCTTCCGAAGATGTTCGGTTTTGAGGCAGAGGGCGCTGCGCCTATTGTAAGGGGCTATCCCATAAAAAGTCCAGAGACAGTTGCATCGGCAATAAGGATTGGCAACCCTACAAGCTGGGAAGCCGCATTAAAGGCAAGAGACGAATCCGGCGGCGCGATAGACATGGTGTCAGATGATGAAATCATCTATGCGTATAAACTCCTGTCAACAAAGGAAGGGATATTCTGCGAGCCTGCGTCTGCCGCATCTCTGGCAGGTGTTATCAAGATGCATAAAAAAGGTATTTTCAAAAACGGTGATACGGTTGTCTGCACATTGACAGGGCATGGTCTAAAGGATCCTGATACAGCGATAAAATCGTCAGACAAGCCAATAACAGTGCCTTCTGAACTGGATGAGGTTGTAAAGGCGTTCGGGTTTTGATTATGAAATATATAATCCTCATAGGCGATGGGATGTCTGATGACCCCATCGAAGAATTAGGCGGCAGAACCCCTTTGCAAGCGGCTAAGACTCCCAACATGGACATGCTTGCACAGAAGGGTTCCATCGGCCTTGTGAAGAATGTGCCTGATAAATATCCGCCCGGCAGCGATGTGGCCATCTTGAGCGTATTGGGTTATGACCCTGCAAAATATTATACAGGCAGGTCGCCGTTGGAGGCTGCAAGCATTGGCGTTGAATTGGCTACGGATGACCTTGCTGTGAGGTGTAATCTGGTTACATTGGACCAGAAGGACGGCAAGGTTTATATGGATGATTTCAGCGCAGGCCATATAACCACGGATGAAGCCAAAGAGATTATTCATGATGTGGATAAGGAACTGGGCGGAAACGGATTCAGATTTTATCCGGGCGTGAGCTACCGGCATCTCATGGTATGGAGCGGCGGTCCGGACGGCCTTGAAACAACGCCGCCCCATGATATATCAGGCAAGGAGATAAAAGACTATCTGCCAAAAGGAAAAGGCTCTGATAAATTTATTCAGTTGATGAACGCATCCCAGATGCTTCTCAAAGACCATCCTGCAAATGCCCGAAGGGAGGAAGACGGCCACAAGCCTGCAAACTCAATCTGGCTATGGGGACAGGGGAGGGCGCCTAAGCTGCCTACCCTGAAGCAAAGATTCGGCATTGAAGGCTCTATTATATCAGCAGTTGACTTGCTCAAAGGCCTCGGTATATATGCCGGATTGAAGGTAGTCAATGTGCCTGGCGCAACAGGGTATCTTGATACGAATTACAAGGGCAAGGCGGAATATGCGCTTAGAGAGCTTGAGACAAGGGATTTTGTCTGTGTGCATGTAGAGGCGCCGGACGAGGCAGGCCATAACGGCGATTTGAAAGGCAAAATCAAGGCGATAGAGGATTTTGACAGAGAGGTTGTAGGCAGGGTGATTGATGGAATGGACAGATTTAAGGAATACAGGATACTTGTGCTTCCCGACCATCCCACGCCTTTAATAAAGAAAACCCACACAAGAGACCCTGTGCCGTTTGTGCTTTATCCTTCCAATGATAATCACGGCAAGGCATATACAGAGGCAGAGGCAAAGGGAAGCGGTCTATTTATAGAGCAAGGACATAGGCTGATAGAGGGGCTTTTTAAGAGATGAGAATGTCAGAAAATTACGGCTATATGCGAAGCTGCTTTGTAAAAGCAATAATATGTTTTTTGCTCCTTGTCCTGCCCCTTTATCTGTATGCAGAAGTGGCGATATGGGAGACCAAAAAGCCTGCACTGAAGGAGAGGTCAGAAGTAGCCGCAGCTTCCATTGAGGGAAAGATTTATGTAATAGGCGGTTTCGGAAGATTTAGTGTAACCGATCTTCTGGAAGAGTATGACACCTCCACAGATACGTGGAAGAAAAAGGCGCCTTTGCCCACGTCTCTACATCACGCAGGGGCGGCTGAGGCTGGAGGAAAGATATATGTTATTGGCGGTTTTAAGAGGCTCTGGCCCTGGTCGCCGATGGATACTGTTTACGAATATAATCCGGCAAAAGACCAGTGGACTCAAAAGGCATCCATGCCGACTGCGCGAGGCGCATTAGCCTTGGGGGTTGTTAACAACAAGATATATGCCGTTGGCGGGGTGGGTAAAGATGGAGACACAAAGGCAAATGAGGTCTATGACCCCATGACCAATACATGGGAGATAAAACCCCCCATGCCCACTGCCCGGGATCACCTATCAATAGGGAGCGTTGAAGGAAAGATATACGCAATAGGGGGAAGGCTTGGGACATATGCAAAGAATTTGGCTATAAACGAGATGTATGACCCGAAAACAGATACATGGAAAAACCTCGCGCCCTTGCCGACACCGCGAAGCGGGATTGCTGCCTCTGTTTTACATGAAAGGATATATGTATTCGGAGGTGAGTCTTCGGAAGGGACATTTAAGACGGTTGAGGGATATGATCCGAAAACAGATTCCTGAAAAACCATGCCTCCGATGCCCACTGCACGCCACGGCCTGAGTTCTGCAGTGGTCGGGAAGAAAATCTATGTAATAGGCGGCAGTAAAAGGCCCGGCGGGTCAGTAAGTAACATCAATGAGGTCTTTACCCCGTCTCCTTAGGCAATTTTTAAGAAATGGGGACAGATTTATTTTTCCATAATTTTTGGGATACCATACTTAACTTTTGGCATTGATGACAAAAAGGCTTTTGAGGTCAACTCTTTACATTGGCAAAATAGATTTTAAAATGCTATAGACTTTATATGGCAATGCCGTGCGGTTTATCACCTATCACAGCAATAAAAAAGAATCTCCATTGAAAATTCGCCTCTGGTTTTATCCTTGTAAAATGAAACCTCTTATTTTAAAATGCAAGCAGGCCGCATAATCTACCATGAGTTAGAATCTTTTGCCCTGAACGAAACAGGCTATGATAATCTTAATATTTTATGGTTAAGGGGAGCAATCTAAAAACAGTAACAATAAATAATATAGATTTTGCACTAATTTGTGTTATAATACAGTGCGAAATAACTATAAAAGGAGTGTATATGCGAGCCACCATAACCATAGAAAAGGATATACTTGACAGCATTCTTATGGAAACACATGCAAAAAGTAAGACTTCTGCTGTAAAAATAGTTATAGATGACTATTTGCGAAGAAAAAAAATAGAGAAGATAAAATCAATGAAAGGCAAACTTGAATTTGATAAATCTGCTGAAGAAATAAGGCATTATGAACGGTGAGAAGATCTTAATAGACACCTCCGTATGGATAGACTACTTTAAGTCTGCAAGCAACAATATTGTTGAACAGGTTGATGAAATTTTAACTAATGCAGAGGTTTATGTTCCCAAATCTGTTATTGCTGAACTCATTCAAGGCGCAAAGTCAGAAAAAGAAATATCAGTGATTGAAGAATTTGTGAATGCCTTTCATCTCATTGACCAGTCAGAGGATACATGGTCAAAGGCAGGCAAACTATCCTATACAATGAAAAGAAAAGGCATCACAGCAAACCTCATGGACTGTTATTTGGCTGTAATTGCACAAGAAAACAATTGCAAAATCCTTACACTTGACAGGCATTTTAAAGATATTAAAAAGTTTTTGAGGATTGAACTTGTATAATGAGCAAGAAGGATGGGGAATTACAGCAGTTGGAAAATAAAATTAAGATGGATCTGATATTGCAAGACCTGAGCCCCTCACCGCTGTAAAGGAACTTTATGAGAAAACATAGGAGTTCAATAGCACGGGCAGCATCTTACAAAGACATTGGTAAGTTTTGGGATACCCACTATTTATCTGACTTCTGGGATAAAACTAAAGAGACATTGTTTGAAGTAGATATTGAACAGAAATTACTTAATTACGCGGTTGACAGGACACTTTCAGAAAAGATTCAGCCCCTTGCACAAAAATGTGGAGTTACTGCTGGCTGTAGCACGAAATATCACTGTATTGCCTGTTAAAGAACTATTAAAGATTGCAAAGTAATTTTAAAGAAAATTGGATTGCGTATGTCTGCAAACTCTGTTATCAATATAAGAAAATCCGATATAGAGATAGAATTCTATCGGAGTTCAGGTCCCGGCGGTCAGCACAAGAATAAAACTGCCACTGCTGTCCGCATAAGGCATATCCCGACAGGGATTATTGCGCAGGCTTCGGAGAGACGCTCACAGCATCTAAACAGGGAAATAGCAATGGAGAGGCTTAAAAAGGCCATTGCAAAGATGTTATTTAAACCTAAAAAACGCATTTCTGTTAAGGTTTCTGAATCGCAGAAGAGAAAACGGCTTGAGCAAAAGAAGAAAGTAGCAAAGAAAAAAGTATTAAGAAGGGTCTCAGAGGAGGGATAGGATATGAACAAAAAAGTGGCCAGAAAAGGTCTAATGAGGTTGATTTTGTTTTTACTGCTTACTGCCTACTGTTTACTTACCACTGGACTTATGGGTTGCGGCAAAAAAGAAAAAGAGACTGCAAAGGAAGATGCCCAAGTCTCAGTAGTTGAAAAAAAGACAGAGGTTACGTCCTCGGTCGATAGCGCATCTCCTGAATTTACAGCAGATACATACAAGGGTGTGCTTGTCGTATCGTCAGTAGAAGGCGTTGATTGGCAAAAAGGTGTAATAACTGCTGTGGGCAGAGGTTTACCGCCAAAAGATATTACAAACCCGGCACAGGCAAGGCTACTTGCAATGCGTGCGGCAAAAGTGGAAGGCTATAAAAATTTATTGGAGATAATCCTGAAGATGAAAACGGCTCCTGACAGGGGCATGAAAGAATATCTTGACGAAAAACATATAGAAATAACCAGAATAGAAGGCTTTGTTAAAGGCGCAATGGTTGTTAAAGAAGAATATAAGAATGACGGCAGCGCAGAGGTTACATTGGAAGTTCCTATAGCCGGTGGAAGCGGGCTGGTAGCGGAGCTTAAATAAAATATGTGATTAGACTTTTAGCCTATGTCCTTTTTAAACCTCATTACCCATTACTCATTACCTATTACTATCTTCTTTGCATATCTCCTTGATTTAATACTCGGCGACCCGAGATGGCTTCCGCATCCTGTGAGATGGATTGGCAGATATATTTCATTCCTTGAAGATAAAATAAGAAGATTTGCAACCCCCCCAGCCCCCCCTTTAATAAAGGGGGGGGGAAGAGAGGAAAAGATTGGCGGGGTATTTCTTTTTATCATTATTGTTGGAACAGTGTTTGGTGCGGCATGGTTTCTCTTGTATCTTGCCTATCAGCTATCAGCTATCAGCTATCAGCTATTAGCCGTCTTTATTGCGTATGTCTCGCTTTCCATCAAATCATTGAAGGATGAGGCATTGTCAGTTGCATACGCAGTGGAAAATATTTCCATAGAAGAGGCCAGAAAAAGGTTAAAGAATATTGTAGGAAGGGATACTGAAAATCTTTATAAAGGCGAGATATACCGCGCTGTTACAGAAACTGTTGCAGAGAATACATCAGACGGCATTATTGCCCCGCTCTTTTATCTTGCCCTTGGCGGGCCAGCGCTGGCTCTGGCATATAAGGCGGTCAATACACTTGATTCAATGGTCGGCTATAAAAATGAGAGATATAAAAACCTTGGCTGGTTTTCTGCCAGGATGGATGATATTGCCAATTTCATACCTGCAAGGATTACAGCCATCTTGATGGTTTTTGCCTCTTTTATCCTTAGATTCAACTGGAGAAATTCTTTAAAGATAATATGGAGAGATGCAAGAAAACATCCAAGCCCCAACGCAGGCTTTCCTGAGGCTGCTGTTGCAGGCGCGCTGGGGTTACAGCTTGGCGGGACGAATTATTATTTTGGCGCGCCGCACCACAGGCCGCTTATCGGAGCATTTAGAAGTCAAAATGGATTTACCATAAAGACAGTTAAAGATGCTGTCAGAATCACATATCTTACCGCATTTTTAGGCGCTATTTTGGCAGTATTGGCTGCAAAACTTGCTTTGTCTTGACAAACAAATATGATTTTGTTAATATCATAGCCATATCAGGCGGACTGATGGGCAAGATGCGGCAGGTTTATCTTATTTAACTTTTGACTGTTGACTCTTAACTTTACGTAAAAGGGGGTATTGTAGACATGAAAAGGTTTTTACTCCTTTCCGCTCTATCTCTGGTATTTGCCATAACAGCCTATCTTTATCCCTGGGCCGGTTTAAAAATCATCCCCGATGCCTTTGCCACAGGCGGCGCATTTATCAACACCAAGCACGGCGGCGGCACAACAGATGGTCTTACACCCTGCGCCGGAGGCGTGAACAGGGGATTGGGGGCAGACTATGAGGGGCTCACTGCTGACCCTTGCAATACCCTTCCTGGCACAAACCCTTACAATAGCACCAACCCCGAGGCAGGCACATACGGCTCCGGCGAATGTCTCCACTGCCATGAACCTATGGGAAGCTTTGGCGGGAGCGAGCCGCACCCAAATACCTCTTCAACACCTGCTGATACAGCAGGTCCGAGTCCCTATCTTCTCTTTAAGGGAGATTATAACTCCGCAACAACAAATGGGGCAAGCGCCGAACTTTGCTGGTATTGTCATCAAAATCAAGTCAATATAAACAACTCTAACAGCCCCCGCAGTATGGGCAGATGGAGTTTCTATCAGGGTAAGACGATTTTCCAGGCATCCAGCCATTTTCTTCCGCCTTTCGACCCACAATTCGCAACAGGCCAATTTTACTGGCCTGGCACTACTGGCGACCCTGTCCAAATATGGCCGAGGCAAAATAGGTCTGGCCTCCCAACTGGTAACAAGGGAAGCTGTCTTAACTGCCATACCCCGCACGGAATAAAGGCGGCAAATGCGGCCAATGCTTATGACACAACAGCCCCTGACGGAACCGGCGGCGTGCCTGCCACCAAGCAGATTCCCTGCGCTGACCCGAATATACTGAATAATCCGATAGGGTGCAACCCTTCTGTAATGTCTGATTACATGATACCCCGAAAGCTTATTGCATGGGAGGAAAACCTCTGTGAGGCGTGTCATAGCGGACCAGGCCCATCAACAAAGGATATCCGGGAAGAGATAAACAAGAGACATCCGGTCGGCGGCGCCGGTAGTGGTCATCCTATTGATGATACTGCCCTATCAGGCCGTCATACGGTAAGAGAGTCTATCCCTCTTACCTTAACAGAGGGTAGTCGTCTTGTTACTGAAAAACATGTAGAATGTTACGATTGCCATAATCCTCATGCAGTAAAACTCGGCGGGAATGATCCCCTTCTCTGGGACGATGGGGGCAGGTTAAAGGGGATAAGATATATTACGCTCGGCGGCGGCACGCTCGCGCTCCCCGGCACGATATGCGACCCTGTAAGTTCCACTAACCCTGCGGAATGCACGACTTTCAACGGTTTCACTAAGACCTCTGCGCAGCCGTTCATCTATGAACTCTGTTTCAAGTGTCATGGGGATCCTTACGCAAGTTTTGTTCCGGACCGGCCTTGCAGCCCCGCATGTCCTGATAATAATCCACTCAGAACCACAGTTGCGCAGAACGGCTGCACAACGAGAACGCCTGCGTCATCATGCACTGACGGCAGCAATAAAAGACTGGAATTTAATCCACTCACACAGGCCAATGACGGCTTTGGCGGCACCCTTGCGGGCAACAGGGCATATCATCCTGTGGCCGTGCCAGGCAGGAATACATCCAGAGCCCTTTGCTTACAGCTTAAGACTAAGCAAAACGGCAGCGTTGTAGGCGGTTTTGCCGGTCTTGATTGCACAAGCGCTGCGGCAGCTACAGCTTCTTTATCAAATTTAACCATCTACTGTACCGATTGCCACAATAACGACGCTGCAGGCGCTGGGAATTTTACCGGACTAACCGCAACCCCCACTTATCCCGGCCCTGTTACTGAATCGAGCCTCAGGTCAACAGATAAGGCCTCCGCGTTCAATCTCCCTGCTACTCCGGTTGGTCCGCATGGGTCTGTAAATCCAAGGATCCTTCGCGCACAATATAACACAGGCTTCACCTGTCCTGACGGCACCGGCGCCCTCGGCAGCAAATGCACCCAAGGTTTTAACGCTGCAAATTTTGCCCTCTGCTTTCAATGTCATAATATTGACCCATTTGTCAGGACTGATGGCACAGTGTTAGACCCAGTAACCAACACCCGGATCGTAGCAACAAATTTCTTCAATGCGTCTCTGGGAAGTCTTCATGAATGGCATCTTATTCGGAAAACTAACAGCTCTTGCATCAATTGTCACTACAATATCCATTCAAATTATGAACAGGCGCATACTCAACTTGGTACGGCTACAGGAGGAGTCGATCTTCCTCCGGATGGGGACACACATCTTATAAATTTTTCACCGGCGGTAACTGCTAATGGTTTAGCAAAACCTGCCTGGTATTATCGCGGCGGGAATATGGGATGTACTGTAACATGCCATGGCATAAAAATGGATGGTGCTGGAATAGGAGGAGGAGGCAGGAATGCAATATATGTATTTAACCCTTCTTAATTAAAACCTGGCGCACCTGAATCCGCCGTCATCTCCACCCATGTCCGGCCAGTAAAAGTTTCTGTATGATGACCGTGCAAAGAGCCTGATGAGAGAATTATAATGCCCTTTGAAATTCCCGACGCCCCCGCGTAGTATCCTGAATTTTTTGCCAAAATCTCCATTCTTCATCTTACTTCCTGGATATGGTTCATACCATGCATCAACCCATTCCATCACATTTCCACCCATGTCATACACCCCATAGTAGCTTTTGTCTGTTTCGTATGAGCCAACCGGAACGGTATCTCCTGTGGTGAGGTTGGCCTTATTCTCATCATATTCCTTTCCCCATGGGTATCTATTTCCCAATGGTCCCCGGGCAGCCTTTTCCCACTCTTCCTCTGTTGGAAGGCGCTTCCCGGCCCATTTGCAGTAAGCCCTGGCATCAAACCATGTTACATTATTTACAGGATGCTTCCCTCTTCCATCAGGATAGACACCCTTTTCCCAATCCCAGGAAGGCGGGAGGGGATACCCTGTTGCGTAAGTAAATATCTTGTAGCGCTCATTCGTTACCTCGTATTTATCTATGTAAAAACCAGGCAGGAATATATTTCTCATAGGTCTTTCATTTCCATAGAAAGCCCCTCCCCGGGATCCAACATCCTTTCCAAGACCCTCGGTGTCAATATCCTCGCTTCCCATAATAAACCGGCCTGAGGGTATGAACACCATCCCTTCAATAGGCAGCGCCTTTTCCCCTGTGCAGGAAAAGAGAAAAAGCGCTGCGGCTATGTAAAGATATTTCTTAATGAAATATGACAAGCTTGTTTTTCCCTTCAATAAATCCTTCCACCATACTGAAAGACTCTTCTATGGTCTTTATCATTACCTCTCCCTGCAAGAGAGTATCATTATATCCAATAACCTCTCTTAAGCAAACACCTTCTTCCTTCTTCTTTTGCGCTTCATCAGGGGTGAGGCTCTCCATTATAATAACCATTGCCCCATTCTCAGACACGCCGCCTGCAATAACCGCATTCATTACGCCTCTATGCAGCAATTCAAAGCCATATCCTACTGCCTTCAGGAATGAAGAGGCCCCGCTAACAATGGTAAGAGCCTCGCCCTTTATGCCAAAGGCAATGGTCGCCTGGGCTGTTATGGCATTGTGACTTGTGTAAGGAAAAAGCAGAGGGCTCGCGCCAATGGGACCCTCTGATACAAGGCCTTTAAAAAATTCCGCCTTGCATTTGTCTATGGCATTATCTATGCCAAAGACAATACCGGTGGTGTCTAATTCCAAATTTCTAATTTGTTTTAGCGCCGCAGATAGTGCGGCCAGAGTTAGTTCCTCAGCCCTGAGCACAGTCTTAACTGGCTTCGGTGTTTCTATATGGCTCGGGCCTTCCCTGCATATACCCATGCCTGTTATGAAAATCCTTGTGTCCATAAAATTAGTTTTAAGCGGCCTTTACCCTTCCTGCCTTCTTTAAAATAAAAAATATCATGACATCCCAGCCTGCTATTAAAAGCCTTTTAATCCCTGCCGGGTCTTTGAGCATGGCGATAAATAAAGAAAGGGTCTTTTGCGGCCTCCAGTAATATTTTGCAATGGCCTTTTTGTATTCCCAGTCTAATTCCTTTTCAGTCCATCCATGCGGGATAAAAACGAAATTCATGGCATTCATCTTTTTCCAATCAGGGGAAAACTGCCCATATTTGTGGGCGTCCTTATATATCTCTGTGCCTGGGAAAGGTGTAAATTTGCTGATATTTATGATGTCAAAAGGCAGCCTCTTTGCAAGGTCAATGGTCTCTTTAATGGTCTCGCGGGTCTCAAGGGGATGTCCCATCATAAAAAGCCCCTTTACTTTTATCCCTGCCTCATGTGTCCAGCGCACGGCTTTTTCTATTTCCTCCAACGTAATCCCCTTTGCCACAAGGTCAAGTATCTTCTGCGAGCCGCTCTCTATGCCGTATGCAATCTCCCAGCACTCTGCCTTTTTCATCAGGGCAAGGGTTTCAGGGGTTACTGTATTCACCCTTGCGTCGCATGTCCAGCTTATGTTCAATTTTTTAGCCATAATACTTTCGCAGATTGTTTTAATCCTTGATCCCGATGCGGCAAAGAGATCATCATAAAATATAATGTGCCTGATTCCATATCTTTCCACAAGATGCCCTATCATCTTTATAACATAATCTGCGCTGTAGCATCTGTAGCGGTTCCCGAATACAGACCTGTCGCAGAATATGCACTGGAAAGGACATCCCCTGGATGTAACCATGGACGCCACAGGGAGTTCCTTATAGCTCATAAGCGGCGGCTGATAACGTTCCGGGAAACCTTCCAGCAGATCCCATGCAGGTATTGGCAGGGTATCCAGATTTTCTATATACGGCCTTTTTGGCGCAAGCCTTGCCGCGCCGTCATGCCTGTAAACCAGCCCCTTTACCCCCCCAAAATCTTTGGTGTGAGGGTTAACAGCCTCAAGGAATTCAATAATGGTCTCTTCCCCCTCGCCGATTATCCCTGCGTCAAATTGCGGAAAATCCTGGATTGTCTCAATGGGAAGGGCAGTAACATGAGGTCCGCCGATAAGGGTTATAATATTTTTATCATATTCCTTTATCTCTTTTGCCAGAAACGCAGCATTGAGAAAAGAAATTGTGGATGCCCTGAACCCCACTACTTTAGGCCGCTCCTTTATGATATAGGCAATGGTCTGCTTAAGGGTAAGCTGCAGCGCGCCTGCCTCCAATATCTTAGGCTCATACCCCTTCTCCCTTAAAACCGAGGCAAGACAGCACAGCCCAAAGGAAGGCATTGTATTCTCCAGTGTCTTTGGCAGGGGAACAGATGTGTCCCATGCAGCATAGGGTGGATTGACTAAAACTATTTTTGACATTTTATTATCAGTTAATCCGTTGCGCTGAAAAGGAGGGCTGCGTTTTGCCCTCCGAAGCCGGCGGACAGAGAGATGGCTGTTTTTATATCGACCTTTCTTGCTGTATTCGGCACATAGTCAAGGTCACATTCAGGGTCTTTTTCCTGATAGTTTATTGTGGGAGGTATTGCGCCATTTTTGATGGCAAGGAGACACGTTGCCGCCTCTATTGCGCCGCCTGCGCCAAAGCTGTGGCCTATCATGGATTTTATTGAGCTTACCGGTATTTCGTATGCGGGATTGCCGAATGCGAGCTTTATCGCCTTTGTCTCCATTGCATCGTTATATATTGTGCCTGTGCCGTGGGCGTTTATATAATCAGGCTTTGATATGCCTGCCTCTTTTAATGCCGCTTTAATGGCCGCTGCCAGTCCCCGGCCCTCTTTGTCAGGCCCTGTCATGTGATGGGCATCTGCCCTTGAGGCATAGCCTATTATCCTGCCGTAAACCAGCGCACCTCTTTTTTTTGCGGCGACAGCCTCTTCCAGAACAAGAAATGCAGCGCCCTCGCCAAGCGCTAAGCCATCCCTGTTTTTGTCAAACGGCCTTACCTTGGTCTTTGTCAGCGCTTTAAGATTATTAAAACCGCAGAATGCAAACTCGCTTAATGTGTCGGATCCGCCTGCTACCATTACATCGGCCTTTCCCCAGAGGATATTTCTGTATGCCATACCAAGGGCATCTGTGCCTGATGCGCAGGCAGTGGACACAGTAAGGACATGGCCTTTTATGCCATATTTATCTGTAAGATATCTTTCGCCGGAATAGAAGTGATATTCTTCAGGAAGAGTGGGTTTATTTTCTTTCCATGCCTTTTGGCCTGCAAGGATACCTCCGAGGACTGTGCCGATGTATAATCCAAATCCCCCTGCGCCCGCATCAACCCCTGCATCGGCAAGCGCCTCCTTAAATGCAAAATCAAGAAAATTTATCCATCGTTCCGTCCCTGTATGCTCAAACCTCTTTACCTCTCCTGCTATTTTGCATTCATATCTCCCGGTATCAAAAGACTTAACCTCTTTTATGGCATCCTTTCCCTTCAGCAACTCCTTCCAGAACATTTCAAGCCCATCCCCTGATTCAAGGGGAGATATGATACCGATGCCTGTTACAACGACTTGTCTGCTCATGGCCTCTTAAACACCCATACAGCAGAGTCAAGCATATAAAAATTATTAACCACCGCGTTTAACCCGACAAACCCTATATCCTTAGCCATCCTGACAGTAGAGTCTATATCGCGGAAGCCGTGCCATCCATTGCATACGCTCTCTGCGAAATCGTGTATATATATCCCCTTCCTTACCCATTCATTCTGTATGTGCCTCTTTTGCCTGTCAGGATACCCCCACGCAACAATACCCGCAGCGCCGCCGGGCTTCAAAATCCTGTATATGTCTTTATATACATATTCGCGCAGGGGTTCCGGGATATAAGGGTCTCCACATGAGAAAAACACCCTATCAAAAGTCATGTCTTTAAACGGGAGTTTTGACCCAAAGCCGTTCCATCTGCGCGCATCAACCCAGCTTATCTTTCCGGAATTCTCTCCGAGCCTTGACATCACGAACTGCCTCATTGCGCCGGTAAAGTCTATTGCAGTTATTCCGGCATTCGGGAAATCCCTGCATATGGCTTTAAGCCCGTGGCCTGTCCCGTAGCAGAGGTCCAGCATTTGACAGTCCTCTGTTTTATCCGATGCCATAGCCTTTAAGAGTATATCCCTTGCTATGCTGAACTCATAATTTCCGAGGAACCTGTCCCATATATCCTCCATGCCTTTGGCAAAATTATAAAGATGATCGCCGCCGCGCAGAAACTCGCCTGCATAGTCAATGCACCTGCCGAAAAACTCCACCTCGCTGTAAAAACCCTCTTTTAGGGTCTTTCTCTCAATTAGAGAAAGCGCCGGCAGAGGTTTTACATCATCGTTGTATATGCAGCTATGCGCCGGGTTCTGCGAAACATACCCGCACTCTTCAAGAAAATCCAGCAGGATAAACAACATCCTCTTCCTTGCACTGTCTCCTGTCTTGTATTTAAGCTGTCCCGCGGCCCTATCGCAGAATTCTTCTCTTGTAAAACTCTTCATCTCTTTTATGACAGAGATGAGCCCTTCCTGTTCCGCAAATTCAACAAGCCTTAATGTAAATGCCCTCGGGACAATAAACTGCCTTAATATGTCAATCCCTGTCTTTATGTCTTCAAAGACTGCTGTCATAATCCTCACCTTCTTCTAATACAAACGCATTAAATAAAGTAAAGAGCCGCTCCCCTCAAATCCGATTGAACTTATTAGCGCCATATCTGCCTTTACCTCTTCTTCCTTTGTGTTGGGCCTGCACCAATCCATCTCTTTTATCAGGCCATCTCCAATGGTTGACGGAGGTATGATTCCTTTATGAAGCGCCATTGCCGCTGATGCGGCCTGCATTGCGCTGCCAGCGGCAAAACATTCGCCTGTAAGGGGTTTAATATTCCCCACAAAGACCTTCGCCGCGTTTTTATTATTCCCTGATAGCAATGCCTTTAATATCCCGGCCTCAACAACATCTTTGCCGGTGCCGTTTGCGCCTGTTACCGCATAGATTATCTTATTATCAAAATCCTTTGCATCAGAAATTCCGGCATAAAGAACCGCGCCCCTTTTGACTGCCGCCTCTTTTTTTTCAAGCACAAGCATGCACGCGCCTTCTCCTGTCACGAACCCGTTTCTATCAGAGGCAAAGGGCTTAATGCCTTCTTTTCCCCTGTTATTCGGCGACAGCAGCCTGAACCTTGCATAGCTGTCAAATACCAGGGCGTCTATCTCCTCTGCGCCGCCTGCAATGCAGACATCCAGATTATTATTCCTCATAACCCTTATTGCGTAATCAATGGCGTCTATCCCGGCCGGTATGCCGCCGGCGATTGTATGCGCCGCGCCCTTTATATTGAATGCAATCGAGGCATTGCCAGCAGGCGCATTTAGGACAGAGTCTGAAAAAAACATAGGGCTGGCTGAGAGCGCCCCTTCCCTTATCAGCGCAGTGTGGAAGTCCCTGGTGTAATTCATTGCGCCGTGAGTAACACCCACAATAAGGCCGGCCTTTGCCGGGTCCCATACGGAGGGGTTGAGCCCACTGTCCTTTATGGCCATATCTGCGGCCGCAAGACAGTATTTAGATATCTTTGCCGCCCTCCTGAATCTCTTGTCAAAAAAAACAGCATCTATATCGTCTGTGTTTATCTCTGCGCCAAGGCGGCTTCTCTGTCCTCCGGTATCAAAACTCTTTATCTCTTTTATACCGGTTCTACCGGCAAGGAGCGCATCCCAGAATACAGGATTGCCGATACCGATGGGGCTTACAATGCCGATGCCTGTAATAACATATTCGCAGCTCATGTGTTAACATCCTGAAATACTATTGCGGCATTCGCCCCGCCAAAACCGAATGAGTTTGAAACAGCCCTTTTTATTGATATCCTCTGGCCGGGCTTATCAACGATATTAAGGGGACAGTCGGGGTCAGGGGTTTTGTAATTCAGATTCGGCGGAAGAACCCCTTCCTTCATTGCCAAAATAGTAATAACAGCCTCTACTGCGCCTGCCCCGCCAAGGAGATGGCCTATCATGGATTTTATTGAGCTTACCGGTATGGTTTTGGAGATGTTTCCAAAGACACGTTGGATTGCCTTTGCCTCCATAGCGTCATTATAAGTCGTGGCTGTACCGTGGGCGTTTATATAGTCAATCCGGGACGCATCAATTTGAGCGTCCTCCAACGCATTTGATATTGCTGCAGCGGCAGAAGCGCCGCCCGGCTCAGGCCGCGTAATATGAAACGCATCGCTGGACTCACCGTATCCTATAACCTCC
Source organism: Deltaproteobacteria bacterium (assembly GCA_030690165.1). Taxonomy (NCBI): domain Bacteria; kingdom Pseudomonadati; phylum Myxococcota; class Myxococcia; species Deltaproteobacteria bacterium. The sequence goes on from JAUYHF010000009.1 coordinate 56,580, forward strand.
GCGATAATATCCGCTCCCCTTCCCTCAGCGCGCCCCATCTCCTCAAGCACCATAACACCGGCTCCCTCTCCGAGCGCGAGGCCGTCGCGCCCTTTATCAAACGGCCTGCAAAGCGAAGGGGTTACTGCCTGAAGCGAATTAAAGCCCGCAAATGTAAATTCGCACATAGTATCATAACCGCCGGCAATGATTGTATGCGCGCGGCCTGAAAGTATCTCTTTATACGCAAACCCTATGGCATTTGTACCTGATGCGCAGGCATTGGAGATTGTAAACTGCCTGCCGTTTAATCCGTATTCTTCGGCTAAATGAGAGCCCTGACAGTGGGCAAGATAATCCAGAATGAGCGAAGGGCTTCCCTTTTTCCCATAGACTCTGCTGCGATGGTATGTCTCGCCTGAAAACATTCCCCCTAACGTTGTTCCTAATATAAGCGATGTATCATGAGGGAGGCCTTCCTTTAAACCCGCTTCCAGAACCGCCTCGTCAGCCACTGTCAGCAGAAGCTTTGTCGCCCTGTCAAGCCGCGAAGGTCTTAGTCTTTTGAGTTCTTTCGAAAAATTAAACCCCTTTATCTCTCCGCCGGTCTTACCCCTATAGCTTTTTACATCAAAAGAGGCTATCTCTTTTATTGCATTTCGCCCTTCAATTATTCCTGAAAGATTCTGTTTTTTCCCAATGCCAAGGGCGGTTATCAGGCCGGCTCCGGTAATAACAACTCTTCTATTCATTTTATAAAACCGATAAACTTGCTGTCAAATCTGTAATACCACCCGAAAAATAAAACTAACATTGACAGAAAAAACCATGCGGCCCAAACTGAATAAAAACAAAACCATATAATAGCGCCTAATATGGCTCCAACAAAAAGACATGTGGCTATAAAAGATTTTATGAAATATTTATCAATCATAGTTGCAGCTCATGGCTCTTGGCTCATAGTAGTTACTATCAACTACAACGTTATAACCTCTTTAATAGGCCCAAACTTTATATGCCTTAACAGGCCTTCTAATTTTGGCCTTGTCGTAGATATCCTGAAATAATGCATAAAGCGCCTTGATATCGGGAGGTCTATCTCAGAATGCTCATTATCAAACTCCCATGGATGCACATAAACAAGCCCTGGCTGACCATACCTTTTATTCATCCATTTTAGTTTTGAAAGTGTATACCAGTAAGGTGATATCCTTAACGGAAGTCCGCCTGTAAACGGCAGATTTTCCCAAAGGAATCTCATGGTTGTCAGAGGAAATTCCCAGATATTTCCAAATTCGGTTTTTATCATATAGGGGTACTGCCCAAAATTTCTCTCCCCCATCCTTGTAAGCGGAACCATGCTGGAATCATACAGGATGCCCAATTTTTTCAGCACACACAGAGCCCAAAGCGTATTATTTCTTATTGACCATTCAGGCGCCCTGTAACCCAAAACCCTTTCCCCTGTAACTGCCCTTACAATATCAATTGATTTATTTACATCCTCTTCAAATGCCTCTCTGGATAATTCGAACAGCCTCTGATGATAATAGCCGTGTATTGCCAGCTCATGACCCTCTCTATGGATAGCCCTGATAAGATCCGGTTCCTTTTCAGCTATATACCCAAGGACAAAGAAGGTTGCCCTTGTATTGTACTGCCTCAGGATAGAAAGCACCTTATCCGTATTGCGGGTCACACGGCTTTCATACTCAATCCATTTTGAAGGCATCGCATTATCCGTTGTCCCACAGATGTGATACCAATCTTCCAGATCTACAGTCAGCGCATTTATCATCTTGGATTAGTCTTTGACATTGACTACCTTATCGCCTGAAAACTCTATGTAGAGCTTATCGCGTCTCCCCTGAAGATAAATCCATGTATTTGCATTCAATATATCTCCCAGTGTCATATCAAAGGTCTTTCTATTGCCGGCAATTACCGGCGCCCCTTTAGAGTAAAGCATCTGCCACTTTGTCATTCCAGTCTTTGCCTCGCCACTTGAAATGTAAGACTTTACATCCTCCGGGAACCCCGCTATTACAGGTCCGGGATCATCTTTTGTCAAAAACTTGGAAAGCATTACTGGATTTGGTGTTTTGGCATAGTGATACACAAAGGTATATTCATTCCCTTTCCATGTAAACTTTGCATAGTGCCTCTCGATCTTTGTTAATACAATCTTTTCGCCTGCATGGATTGCAGGCAGGTCTGTGCGGTTTTCCCATCCAGCGGTATTTTTTACAACATGGATGGTTGTCAAAAAATAATATTCCTCACCTATATTAAACTGTCCTGCTGCCTGATGGTTTTCTCTTTTCACCTCAGCCAGCATTGTCTTTTCTTCAGGCAAAGAGGATTGCGCGGCAGCGGTGAATGCCTCCACAGAACTTCTGACCATATTCCCGTATTCGATCTTCTGGCCGGATGCCTCCCTCAAAATAATGCCTGTGGCTGTCTTTTCCTTAACTGCCCTTACCTCTACTTCGCCAATGTCTATCCTTTCTATATCAAGCACCTCTCCTGTCTTGGGATGCTTTATTGCCTTGCCTTCCTTAAAAACAATAAATCTCTTCCCAACCTTAGCGCCGGCAAGCTTACCAATGTCTATTGTAACTGTATTGTCTTCTCCCCTTTCCACAACATAACCCTCCAGAGGAAAATCGCTTATAATCCTAACGGCCATCTCTGTAACAAGCGCTTCAAGCTTTGTGGCGCTTTCACTCTTGACCTTTTCCGCTGCTATGATAGAGCCATTTTCAACATTTATCAGGCGGGCATTTACCTCCATAAATTGTCTGAGTTTCATCACAGAACCTGTAACTACTATTTTTGCGCCAAGAACCTTTCCAAGCCTTGCGATACTATCCGAGTCTACGACTCCGGATACGCTAAGCTTCTGCTCCTGAAGTATCTTTTCAAGAAGCCTTCTTTCAACAACATCAAAACGGCCTTCCTGAACAAGGGCTGTTATGAGCCACTCAGCGACTATCTTTCCTATATCTTCTGTCTCAAATTTTTCACCCTGCACCTGAAAATCCATAACAGCTATCTTGGTCTTTTTAAAATCAGCATAAGCTGTATTTGCCGCAAAAACCAAGACCGTCAAAAAAAGTATTATTAATCTTTTCATAATGCCTCCTCTGTTGTTGTTACAGTTACCTGAAAATCAGCCTCCTCATCTCCTTATTAAAGAAAAAAGGAAGAACAGACGAAACCCTTCCTACAATCGGCATTGGATCAGCGGCAGATATAATATCATCGCCTTGTGTCCTTGTAAAGAAACTTGGATTAAGCCGTAGTCTCTCCGGATTTGATATAAAGTGCAATATATCCCCTGGAATCAACCAGCGGCATCGTATGCCTGTCTCATAATCCCATGCTGGCTCTACATCGCCGTCAACAGCCATTTTATAAAGAAGATACGGGAAATCCATTCCTGATAAAATTGCAAGCTGTAAAGAACCCCAGAATCTTGGATTTATTTCCATAAGTTTTGCCTTGCCGTCCCTTGCATCAACCCTGAACTCTACCATTGCGACACCAACCCAATTTAAAGATTTCAGCAGGCTGACGGCAACATCTCTTATCTCATCATTCTTTACGCTTTCCCTTAATGTGCTTGGCCCTCCGCTGACAGGATATTCCCTGAGCCGCTTATAAACAAAGGCAGCCCTTGGCTCTGAATTAAGATTAAAAAGCGCGCCTACACCATATGCGCCGCCATTCGGGATATACTCCTGGACAAGAGGGAAAGGATACCTGCTGTGAACCTTCTGAAAGGCAGTTAAAAATTCTGAAGGCCTGTTCACATATACAAGCCCCCTTGAACCAGAACTTTCCCTTGGCTTTATAACCAAAGGATATTCCATGCCTTCATCCGAAAATCCCCCCTCACCCTGACCCTCTCCCGCAAGGGGAGAGGGAACTATTTGTTTCCCCTCCCTTGACGGGAGGGGATTAAGGGGAGGGTGAGAATTTTTATATGTCTTCGGACATAAATAGCCGTTTTTCTCAGCATATCTTATAAGCCATGCCTTGTCATTAACCTTGGATATTAAATTGTAATCTGCAAACGGAACCCTTGTATATGGCTCAATCTCTTTTTTATGCTTCAAAATAATCTCAAGGGTTTCAAACTCGGTAGGAAGGAGCATATCGTAGTTATTTGCCTTAACCTCTTTTAAAAGCCAATCAAGAAACTCATCCGGTTTGGATGCGGGAGACGGATATATTACCCGCCTGCTGCAATATTTGGAAAAAAGGGCGGTTGCAAATCTGGTCTTTTCGCCGACTGTAAGATAAAACCCCCTTCTGCCCAGCGACCGCACTGCCGCAAGGGTTTTATTCCACATGGCGTCAAGGATAAGGATTTTTGAGTGGGTACTGACCATAGTCTGACAATCAATTATAATTTGTGGTTAATCAGTCTATCCTAAAGGTTTTTCTCTGTCAAATTTTAAAAAATTATAAAAATTCTTGACTTGCCATTTCTTTTAGTTAAAAATATACAAGTTTTACAATCCGGCAACATCATACAACAGGGCAATATGAAAGGAGGCGATCTGATAAATATAACTCAAGACTTTATCCTTGATCCGACTCATCAGTAATGAAAAAACTTAAACCTAAAAGGAGGCGCTTTATGCACAAAATAATCAAGGGGTTTTTTGTTTGCCTGTTTTTTGTTTTTTTCATAGCCATGGCAAACACAGGACATGCCGAAGACGATATCTACTATGCAAGATGCAATCTAAAGGTGTTAAAGGGAAATAAAATTACATGGGTTAATTATCAATCTGCGCCATCTTTTATTCCAGCTGGCACAAAACTTAAAGTGACTAAAAGCGACAGCGATGTAACCTTGTTGAATATGGCAACAAATGTAAGTTATTCTATAGATGCAGGAGCATCAGGCGACCAGTTTCTGGAAAAATTTGTTACAAAAAAACCTGTTTCTCTCGACAAGTTCCCTGAAAATGTTCAAGCTGATATAAAGCAGGCTGTTCCAAGGATCGGTATGACAAAAGAGCAGGTCTATCTTGCAATGGGGCCTCCGCCGTATATTGATGGTAAAAATGTAACCCAGAACTTAACATATGATGCCATCATGAAAGGCAATTTATGGGTCTGGAGACGTATGAAGATAGGAAAGACTATAGGTGTTGAGTTTGATCCTGCAAGCGGAACCGCAAAACGCGTCGAAGGGGTTTGGGGGAAGTAAACAAATTACGATTTGCGAATTACGAACGAAAAACTGAATTGGATCGCTTTAGCCTATTTAGCCCGTCCCATAACAGATAAACAGGACGGGCTAATTTTTTTCTTGCGGAATTTTTTCATATAAGTAAAATATTAGATTGACATGACGCGCATTTTAGTTCTCTATTATTCACAGACAGGCCAGCTTACACAGGTAGCACATTCTATGATGGCCCCTCTGGAAAATCAGAGGGATATAGAAATTGTATGGGAGAATCTTAAACCCAGAAAACCGTATCCGTTCCCATGGCCGTTTCTTGATTTTCTGGATGTGTTCCCGGAATCTGTGCACATGATTCCGCCTGAGATGGAGCCTGTTTCTTTTGATCCTGACAGCCGTTTTGACTTGATTGTGCTGGCCTATCAGGTCTGGTTTTTATCGCCGTCTTTGCCTGTAACAGGCTTTTTAAAATCGCCTGCGGCAAGGGCGCTCAAAGATACGTCTGTAATTACTTTAATTGCATGCCGCAATATGTGGCTCTGCGCGCAGGAAAAGGTAAAAACCATGTTAAAATCATTGGGAGCCAGACATATTGACAATGTGGTCTTGGTAGACCAGGGGCCGCCGCTGGCGACCTTTGTAACTACCCCGCGGTGGCTCTTAACCGGCAAGAAAGGCGGGTTCTGGGGTATTTTTCCCCCTGCCGGGGTCAGCGCAATGGATATTGCCAATGCCGCGCGTTTTGGCCGCGCAATTGCAGAATCTTTACCTGTGTTGAAATCCAAACCGGGAGCATCTATTCTATGGGGCCTCGGCGCAGTAAAGGTTAATCCCGGCTATATTGCAAGTGAAAAGATAGCGCATCGCAGTTTCTATATCTGGGGCAGGCTGTTTCGTAGAATTGGAGAACGGGGGCACCCGCTACGCAGGCTGCTCCTGATGGTATATGTTGTGTTCCTTATATCTATTATTCTTACAGTAGTGCCTTTGGGTGTAATCTCCCGCGCTGTATTAAAACCATTTTTGCGCCGCAGGCTGGATGCGCAGACAGCTAAATTTGAGCAGCCATCGGGATCATCCACTGAACGGATAGCGCAATACAACTGATTTATATTACCTTCTTGCCCCGAAAATGTTTCTTTGAAGAGGTTACACATGACGCCAGCAGTTTACATAAATGATATTGCAGGGTTTCTGCCCAATGAGCCGATAGGCAATGATGCAATAGAACAGGCGCTTGGAATGGTCGGCGGCAAACCCTCCCGCTCAAAAAAACTCGTTTTGCGGAATAACGGCATCAAGACACGTTATTACGCCATAAACCCTCAGACCGGCAAATATACCCACAATAATGCGCAGATGACAGCAGAGGCCGTACGTGCCTTGTCAAAAAAGAGCGGCTTTAATCTGAATGACATGGAGGTCTTAAGCTGCGGCACATCAAGCCCTGACCAGTTTCAGCCTGCGCACGGACAGATGGTGCAGGGAGAGCTTGGCTGTCCGCCCTGCGAGGTTATTACCACAGCAGGTGTATGCAGCTCAGGCATGACGGCAATGAAATACGGATATATGAACGTTGCATTGGGGTTGTCAAAAACCGCTGTGTGCGCAGGTTCCGAGTTTGCATCCAGTTTTATGCGCGGCGCAAATTTTGAACCGGAAATCCAGGCGCGTATAGACAAGTTGGAAAAACATCCTGAACTTGGCTTTGAAAAGGATTTTATGCGCTGGATGCTTTCTGACGGCGCAGGCGCGGCGCTTATATCCTCCAAGCCCAATCAAAACCGCATCTCGCTGTGTATTGACTGGATTGACTATCTGTCCTTTGCCGGAGATATGCCGGTCTGCATGTACAGCGGGGCAATAAAACAGGAAGATGGTTATCTGAAAGGGTGGCGTGAAGCAGAAGATCCCCTTGACATTATTAAGCAGGGTTATTTTTCCAGTAAGCAGGACGCCAGACTTCTGGATAAACATATAATCTCCATATCAGTGGAGCGCGCCTTATTGCCAATCGCAGCAAAACGCGGCCTCAGGGCAGATGAGGTTGCATGGTTTCTGCCGCATTATTCCTCAGAGTATTTCCGTGAAAAGCTGCACAATTCAATGTCATCAAATGGTTTTAATATCCCGTTTAACCGGTGGTTTACAAATCTGACTGTAAAGGGGAATGTAGGCGCTGCCTCTATTTATCTTATTATAGAGGAACTGCTGTATTCCGGCAGATTGAAAAAGGGCGAGAGGCTTCTCTGCTATATCCCGGAAAGCGCAAGATTCTCCATCTGTTATATGCTTCTGACTGTTGTATAAGATTAAAACAAATGAAGGCCAAAGAGGTTCCACAGGAAGAATCCATACTTGAAGGCAACCGCCGCGCCTGCTATGCAGAGGATGAACACGGCAGATATGTGGTGGTGCCGAGCAAGGGCTGGGAGGTTGAAAATATTATTAATGCCCAGGCCCATGCTGAAATTGATAAGCATGTTGAAGAGGCAAGACAGGATGTTTTGCGCGGAGAGGCCAGCCCCTTGAAATATCATATGCTAAAGTGTCAAATGACGCCCGGCCTTCTGGCTGCAACAACAGGCCTGTGGCGATGGCAGGTGCATCGCCATTTTAAACCAAAGGTATTTGCCCGCCTTAAAAAGCCGATGCTTGAGCGATATGCCGATGCCATGAAAATGAGCGTAGAAGAACTATGCAAAGCGCCTCATAATATCCAACCCAAAAATCATGTCATGCCTGCTGAAACAGAGAAGACTTAATGAAACAACCTTTTGACCACCGCCATGCAGCGCATTGCGAAAGCGGCACAATGAGCGCACTCTTACGAAACCGCGGACTGGATTTAAGCGAGCCCATGGTCTTTGGCATCGGAGGCGGTTTGTTTTTTCTATATATGCCGTTTATCAAAATGGGCGGAATAACCCTCACGGCATATCGCGCTGCGCCAAGGGCCATTATTAAAAATATATGCAAACGTTTAGGCATTACCCTTCACACTATGCGTTTTAGGAAACCTGAAGACAGCATGGCCGAACTTGACCGCCTGCTGGAAAAAGGCATATCAGTCGGCTTGCAGGCCTCTGTGTTCTATCTTCCATATTTTCCGCGGGACATGCGTTTTCAGTTTAATGCCCACAATCTGGTTGTCTTTGGAAAAGAGGGAGACAATTATCTTATCAGCGACCCGGTCTTTGAACATCCTGTCTCCTGTCCGGCTGATGATTTGCGCAGGGCGCGTTTTGCAAAAGGGATATTTGCGCCAAAAGGGCTTTTGTATTATCCGGAAAAGATACCTGCTTCGCCTGATTTGAAAGAGCCGATAAAAAAGGCTATCCGCCAAACCTGCGGCAGGATGCTGAATACCCCTTTGCCGTTTATCGGGGTGCGGGGCATCCGTTATCTGGCAAGGGCGATAGAGCGCTGGCCTGTTAAGCTTGGGCCTGAAAAAGCGCCTATATATCTGGGAAGCGTTGTCCGGATGCAGGAAGAGATAGGCACAGGCGGGGCAGGATTCAGGTTCATGTATACCGCATTTTTACAAGAGGCATCGGATCTGCTCGGCCTGTCTCAGCTTAAAGATGCGGCAAAGATGATGTCGGAAAACGGCGACCTCTGGCGCGAGTTTGCAGTCAAGGGCGCCCGGTTGTGCAAAGGCCATGAGACAGGCAAGGAGAATTATAGTGAATTAGCAGTGATTGTCATGGAATGCGCTGACCGTGAAGAAGAGATATTCCGTCTGTTAAAGCAGGCAGTTTAGGGCTGCACTGGAAATGCGCGCACACCAACCACCATTGCCCGTCCATAAAGGTTGCTGTTCACATGAAAATATAGCGCCGGCTCAGAATGAGGCTGGTCAAACACAGAGGCAATGCCGAATGCCGCGGCAGTGTGAAAGCATCCGCAATATTTTAGATAATTCTTTATCTCTGCCTGAGGAAGGCGGTTTAAAAGCCCCTCTATATATTTTTTGTCCAGACGAAAGCCTGGAAGCAGATATGCCTTTTCATGTTCTGTAATCCACGGCGATATCGCATCTGCAGCTGCGTTCAACCACTCTGATAATGCATCTCCATTTATCTCTTTTACCATCAGCAATTTTCCTATGGCATTCCGGCTGTTTTTCCCAAGACAAAGCCAGCCGCTCCCTTCGCCCATTATCTGCCTGTCTTCAAGTTTTATGCGGTGCATATGCTCTGAACGGGGATGCGAGCGCTCATCTGCGCCGCCTGCAATGGCGCATTCGACAGTCCCGTCCTCAATATCTGTTTGGGCCAGTCTGAGCGCAGTTTCAAATGAAAGCTCTTCCTGTGATATTGTAATATTGCGTGACTCAATGCCCGAGGCCTTTGCAATATAAAACGATGTGGCGCTGCTGACTGAATTTACAAAGCTGTATGGAGAGACAAGCCCTTCTTCATCCCCCAATACCTGCTCAAATATAGATACTGTTTTTTTAACCTCGCCAAGGCCTGTGCTGAAATATATCCCTGTGTCAGGAGATATCGGATGCGCCATGCGCCGGATGGCAATCTGAGAGCCTGTCACGGAAATCTCTGAAAAGTGTCCTATGCGCCGGAAGTCATGTCTGGTCAACTGCCTCACAATATCCTGCAAATCGCAAGATTCCGGGTCGCTTTTTAAAACCCTGCGCTCAGCCGCTGTTGTATCGGTATTCGGCCCCACTGCTGACGCAGACAAGATATATACAGGGTCTTTCCTTTTATCCATATCTTAAAACCAGCGATGTATTATTTCCACCGAACCCAAAGAAATTTAACAGATAATAGCCCTTATTAGCATCAAGATGCGCTTCAAGCGGCGCTATTCCAATTGCAGGGTCAATCTCGCTAAAGCCGAACGTCCTTGGTATGAAGCCTGCATCAAGGCATCCTATAAAGGCCGCTGTTTCTATTGCGCCGCATGCCCCAAGCGTATTGCCCACATAGCCTTTTAAGGCAGTAAACGGCGGAATCGCGCTGTCAAACAATGTTCTCATGCCTCTTGTTTCCGCAAGATCATTGTCAGGGCTGGCTGTACCGTGCGTCTTTATGGCAGTCACATCTCTGGGCTCTATGCCGACGTGTTTTATGGCCTTCAGCATTACATCATGCGCAGAGGCGCCGTTTAGTCTGCTGCTTACCACATTATGCGTATCGCACAGGTTTGCCCAGCCGCAAAGGGAATATCTGTCTTTAGAAGTCTTCTCTTTTTTTTCCATTATTATCGCGGCGCATGCCTCGCCCATCTGGATGCCGCGGCGGTCTGCGTCAAAAGGCTTACAGCCGCAGGGGTCCAGAAGCATCAGAGAGTTAAAACCGTTTAAGGTAACCACGCTTATAAACTCAGCCCCTACTACGATTGCCTTTTTTATATCCCCGCGCTCAATCATGCCCCCTGCGGCAAGCATTGCATTTGCGCTGGATGTACATGCAGTTGTGATAGTTATTACAGGCCCATTTATGCCCAGACGCCTTGCAAGGCGCGATGCAATATGCCCTGCGCCCCGCCTTGCAAGCGGCGCTGGCATGTTTTCGCCCTTCTGTTTTTTAATCCTGTATTCAATCTCTGCCTCAAGTATAAACCCTGATGAGCCAATGATAAACGCGCAGTCTTTCAGGGATTCCGTATCCAGTCCTGCCTGCATCATCGCCTCATTAACTGCCTTAAGTATTACGGCATCAATAAACTCCTCCGCTGTTTTGGCTCTTTTCACAGCCTCCTCCCTCCCGGGTATAAAAGAAATCTTGAATCTTTCAGGGATAGACGGAGATATTGAGACAAGGCTTGTGCTGTCCAACCCTTCCCTTATATGCTCAACAAGCGTCTTTACACCCGCGCCGCAGGATGATACAGCGCCGATGCCGATGATATTTACACCTTTGTTTGACATTATCCTGGCTGGACAGCGTCTGCTAACGCATTGATGGATTTCATGACTATGAGCGCATCCTTGCTGTCAACGATGCGCACCCCGAACCGCGTCTTAAGGGCAACTGAAAGCTCCAGCACATCAAGAGAATCCAACCCCAGCGCTGAATCCGAGCCGAGGATAGCCGCATCGTCCGGTATTGTTTCAGGCGCGACCTTTTTGCGGCACGTCTCCACAATAAGCTTTTTAAGCTCCATTTTGAGTTGTGTGTCCTGAGAACCCACCACCTTATTTATAACCCTCCTACCTAAACATAAATCTAAACCGCAGCGCCGCTATGCTGAAACATACTGTTGCAAATAAAAACAGCATGGACGCCTCAGGCAACACATTATTTATATTTCCGCCTCTTACAAAGATATCAACGAAACCCTCCAAACCCCATGACATCGGGGAAATAACAGTAAGCTTCTGCATAAAAGAAGGCATTACGAATTTAGGCACCATGATCCCGCCTATGGCGCCGAATATAATAACGGATGTGCCGCCCATGGTTGTGGCCTGTTCCGATGTCTTGCAGAATGTGGCTATTAGTAAACCATAGCCTATAGCCGCAAAACTGGCTGATATTGTAAGGAGCGCTATCCCGCCTGGCCCATTGCCTATTTCAAGCGCATCTCCGCCCAAAAACGGAAGGAGATACATACCCACCAGCATCATGAAGACAAACTGAAGCTGGTTGATAACGAAATAAGGTATCATCTTCCCTGCCAGTACCACCCATGCGGGGACAGGCATTGATTTCAGCCTTAAGAGACTACCCTGTTGTTTTTCTTTAATAAATGCTACAGACAGCGGGATTACCAGAAAGAACATGGCAAACAGCGACCACGCAGGCACACTCTGCTGCACTGATGTTGGCATGGCATTGCCGCCGGCGCTGCCGGTATATTCGTCTGTCACCTCGCTAAAGATTCTTATTATCTTAGCGGCTTCGCCCTGCTGTATGTTGATATTGATTCCAGCGGCCTCCTCAGCAATGGCTGCAAATTGCTCTATGAGCATTTTTGTCTCAATACCCTGTAAAATGCGATTCAAAGAAGATATCACAATACTGCGGTGAACGGCCTGTATGGTCGGGTCAGCCATTAAACGAATGGATAAGGCCCCGGCCTGTTTATAGTTAGTCGTTCCCATCTGCGCTTTAGCCCTCCGAACTGCCTTTTGGGTCGTCTCAGCAGGTATAATAACGGCAAATTTATGATTGCCCCTTGCAATATCTTCTCTGACTCTCTCTTCATTGTTCGGTGAGGTATCAACCCTGAAATACTTTGTGTTGGAAAAGGCGTTTATGATTTCGCGGCCTACTTGTCCGCCGTCCATATCAAGGATTACAATAGGAAATATCACACCGCCTTTTTCCTTAAACGCATCCCTCATGGCCAGCGACATAATAAGGACAAATGCCAGCGGCATAACAAAAAGGAGGAGAAGCGCCTCCCTGTCCCGGATAATTATCTTTGCCTCTTTGCTTATGGAAGCTAATAATTTATGCATATTCATTCCAAACCTTAAATCGGGATTTGGGTTCATTCCCTGATCCTTGTCCCTGTGAGCGCCAGAAATAATTGTTCAAGATTGGCGGCCCCATGCTGCGACAGGAGATGCCCTGTCTCACCTTGCGCAATTACACGACCATGGTCTATGATTGCTATATAATCGCAAAGCACTTCCGCCTCTTCCATATAATGGCTTGTGTAAACAATGGTCATGCCTTCCGCATTCATTTTGCGCAGGGTGTTATAAATAAAATGCCTGGATTGCGGGTCTATGCCGGCAGTAGGCTCATCAAGAAACAGGATGTCCGGCTTGTGGATAAGACCGATAACAAGAGAGAGCCTCCGTTTCATCCCGCCGGAAAATGTCTCAACCCTTGAATCGGCAAAATTGTTTAAATCAGAAATGGTTAGACACTCCTCTACGCGCAGGCGCAGATAAGAACCGCTTAATCCCTGCATGCTGCCGAAGAAGGCCAGATTTTCTCCGGCAGTTAATACTGGGTACAGCGCTGTATCCTGCGGCACAAAACTTAGACGATGTTTAATTTCATTGAGATTATCTATGATATCCAGCCCTGCAATCCGCATCCTGCCTGAATCCGGCTTAAGCAGGCCTGTAAGCATGGACAAAAAGGTTGTCTTGCCAGCTCCATTAGGCCCGAGCAAACCAAAGAAACTGCCTTTGCGAATAGCCAGACTAATGCCGTTTACAGCAGGCTGAGCCGCGCCCGGATAGGTTTTATAAAGCCCTTCAACTTCAATTATTATTTCGCTGTTCATGACATTAAATCACTTAACCCCACCCTCACCTTCATCCTCTCCCTGGGGGAGAGGAAAATAGTTTCCTCCCCTTCAAGGGGAGGACCAAGGTGGGGATGGGATTTTATGGGCTGTTTTGCCTCAAAGTCTCCAATTTAGAACGCTACCAATTTTTTGTTGATACTAAACCTGCGTTTCACTGTTTTTTTTATTGTCTGTTTAAAACCAAGGTTCATTGGCAGGAAAAAATTCCATTTGGATGTTGTCCCCCACAGCCGTTTGCAGATAGACGAATATGAGTAAAATTGTTTCAGCGCATCATAGTAACCATAAAGTAATTTTTCCGGACTCATACCTTTTGGTTTAAATACCACATTATTTGTATTATACCTTGACCAGTCGCGGTCTATTATCCTCCCTTCTGAATTCAATTTCTCATACAGACCTGTGCCTGGATATGGCGTAAGGATGGAAAAATATCCTATCTCGAGTTTTGCCTTAATGGTAAATTCTATTGTCCTCTCAAAAACACCTTCATCATCACAGTCAAAACCAAAGACAAACGAGCCGTCAATACCGATACCATAATCATGTATCTTTTTAATAACATCAAAATAATTATCAGGCTTGTTAAAACCCTTTCCCATCTTTGAGAGATTATCTTTGGATAATGATTCAAAACCTATTACAAAACCCATGCAGCCGCTCTTTCTGCATAGATCCAGCATCTCATCATCTCCGGCAATATTAACAGATGTCTGCCCCAGCCATTTAAGATTATACGGTATAATCCGTCTCAAAAACTCCTTTGCGTATGTCTTGTTGCTGATGATGTTGTCATCAACAAAAAACACAACATTTTTCAGGATAAATCTGCCGTCAAATGGTTTAAGGCCTTGTATCTCCCTTTCCACCTCATCTATCGGCCTGTTCCTGAATTTACCGCCAAAGGAATTTGTTACAGAGCAGAATTCGCAGTCATGCGGGCAGCCCCTTGTTGTCTCAATAAAGTGGACAGGCAGATATTTTTTATCTCTGTAGAGTTTCCAGTCTGATGTTGGCAGATTTACCAGTGGTGGAAATGCGGTATGCCTGTAAATAGGATTTAATCCGCCTCTTTTAAAATCCTCAAGCAACGAATGCCACAAACCCTCTGCCTCGCCAATTACAACACTGTCGCAGTGCTGAAGCGCCTCATCAGGCAGCTTTGAGGGGTGCATCCCGCCCATCACGACCTTTATTCCCTTTGACCTGTAATGGTCAGCTATCTCATAGGCGCGGTTTACAGCAGGGGTCATGGCAGTAATACCAACAAGGTCCGCCTCTTCATTTAAATCAAGAGACTCGACCTTTTCATCAATAATCTTCAGTTCCCAGTCAGGCGGGGTAAGCGCCGCAACCTTCAAAAGCCCAAGCGTGGGCAGGCGAAAATAAAAATCTCCGCCCATGAGACTATTTGAGGCTATTGGAGAAATCAATAAAAGTTTTTTCTTATCTTCCATCCTCTTTACCTAATTTAGGCCATTGATATTCTTTCTTCCATTTTGCATCGTACTCCGAAAGAATTTGTTTAACTTTTTGTTTATTTGCATCTTCCCAGTTTTTTAATGCCTCTATATCCGGTTGTAACTTATTTAATTCCTTTTCATGCACTTCAACTTTATCCCAAAATTCAGAGCCTTTATTAACAGATATAAAAGCAACTCTTGCTTTCCATACCCCAGGATATATCTGTGTAATTACATAATATGTCTTGCCAGCCTCAAGTTCTGCTTCTAAAAACACCTTGTTTTCAGCTACAGCAATAAATATATGTTTTCCTGGTTCAGTTAGATAATCAAACTGAGATTTAGCAACACTATTACCGATAACCTTTTCTCCATCACAAATATTGAAATTTATAGCAAAACCAAAACCAGAAGGTCTCATAAAACGAACTAAAGCCTTGTCCTTTGTTGGATTCAGAGCAACCTGTGAAGGTTTCATATATGCAGAAGAACCAGCACAAGCTGTAATCAGAAGCATAAGACATAATAGACACAATATGCGAATTTTTAATAACATGACACACCTCCTTTGAGATATTTTTATTTGATTATTGAAGAACCACACCATAAATAGCGGGATTCTCCTCGGTGAGGAATTAGTTAATTGAGCAGTTCATCCCCCCTTTCTTTTAAAGATTTTTCATGGCCAGTCTCATTCCTTCCAGAGCAGAAGACATTTGCTCTTTCAATATTTCTGAAAAATTATAGGAAATAATATGCTTGCCCTCTTTGCCGCCTGTCAGTTGATAGATATTATAATATTTATCAACCCTCCCCCCCTTTAATTCATGAATCCAGACAATCTCATTATTATCAACGCGTCTTAATCTCAGGGTTATATCTAAAGAAAATTCATATGAGACGTATGGCAGCCCGACTATGCGGGTAATCCATGCATAAAAGCTCGAACCATAATAATAACCGGTTTCTCTAACAGTGGTGCGGTTGAGAATACCTTCCAAGCGATAATCTATTGAAGCATATCTGTCATTTGGAAGAAATACGCTTTTCTCAAATAGCCTGGCTTCTTCAATATCTTTATATATGGCATGCGCAAAGCCTATTTTAAACGGGCCTGAATTATAGAATGAAAACCCAGTATATGTATCAGGTATCTCTGAGATAAAATCAAGCCACAAGGTGCCGGGGATAAAACCTGACCATTTCTTTGCATCGCTGGTAGCAGCCTGAGGCCTGATATCAATAAACTCATCCACCCCCAACACCTTTCTAAATGCCGAGACATAAAGCGACTTGTCATTCTTAAAATCCAAAGACAGATCCAGCTTTGAAGCAGAACACGCAGATACAAGTGCAGCTATTAGAAAATATAAATGCCGCAGCCTGAAGTGGTTACCCCGCATCTTTTCTCACCTTCTTTACAATATACGGAAGCCCCCCTAAAATAATTATGGCAGAGAAAGATAAAATAAATCCTGGGCCAAATGGATTAAGGATGGTGCTGCCGAAATATGTATATATAAAACTTGTCGGTATAAGGGCAATAAGGCTGGCAATATAAAAATCCATGAACTTTACCCTCGAAAGACCTGCCGAATAACTTACAATATCCCACGGCAAGCTGAAAAGCCTGAGCATGAGGGTTGTTTTGAAGCCTGCCTTTTCCATCTTTTCGTCAACTTTAAGCATCTTCTCACGCCCTTTAAGAAATTGCTCAACCCATTTTCTGCCAAACCATCGGGTCATGTAAAAACCAACAACCGTTGAACCTGCCCCGCCAATAGCGACATAGATAGTGCCGTACCACGGCCCGAATAACGTACCTGCTACTATGGTAAGACCTAAAGACGGAAGAAAGAATATGACAGGCTTGATTATACAAATAATAATAAATGCAAGGGGGGCGGCGTTTCCAAAACCATTAACAAATGATTTGATATCATCAGCGCCATGATGTGGAATATAAATATAGCCTAAAACAATAAGCAGAAGGAGTGCGGCTCCCCTGACAATATAGGGACTCAATCTAATAACCCGGGCCTTCATTTCCTATGGTTATGACATTAACATCGGCAGGGGCGTCAAAGTGAAAAAGGTTTTCTTTTATAGATGGATTCAATGCCACATCGGTAAGCTCGGTGACAGCAGTATCTCCCTTTTTGCCAATCACCTCAAATTTATGCGGCACCCCCTCTCCTTCTTTATACCAGATATGTATTGCAGTAAGATACCTTGCAACCATGACGGATTTGGGTTTCATCTCCAATATAAGATTGCCGCCCGGATTATACGCTGCGATGTCAAAATTCTTCTCCATCTCCTTTATTGACATATTCATTGCAGAAGAAAAAAAATTCATTGTCTGCCTTGCGGCGAATTGCTCTGAGAGGATATATCTTCGCGCCTCTTTTAAATCAGGCTGATAGACCCACATATTCTTTCCGTCAATAATCGTTATATGCCTTTCAGGTTTTGTTATATCCCAGTAAATGAGATTTGGCCTTTTCATCGTGATTATGCCTTTTGTTTCAACCTCTTTTTTAAGCAGTGGAATTTTCTTTCTCTGATATACAGCGGCGCTTATGGCATCTATATCCTTCTGAATATCCTTTAGCCTGTTTACAGCCTCTGCCATTTCTTTGGCCTGAAGCGGCTTGCCAAAAGATTCAGCCGGATTATCTTCACTGTTACTGATAGAGATAAATGGAAAAAGAAGCAGACAGACAGTAAACAGCAGGCAGTAATGTAGAGGCGACCCTATGTGGCCGCCCTTCAACCTTTTATATCTCATTGTCTGCCGCCTTCCGGCCTTTCATAACAAATGCCTTTTCAACCTTATTTCTGAATGTATAGCCTGCGTTGTAGGCGCAGAATGGATATAGCTTGCCGTCAGGGGCGGAATAATGTATGGCGCAACGTCTTACCCTTTCAAGGTTGTAGTTGTAATTATCCATAAAGTGCATGCCAAGAACAAAGAATGTCTTATAGGTATGGCCTTTGTGATCAGGAGACCATGAATATTTTTTATCTGAATAGCCGTCCAGGGTCTTTAAGAATTTATGGAATGTAAGACCTGCCGGGGCTTTTTGACTATTGAAATATTTTCTTACAAGCCCCAATGCCTTCACCCCTGAAAAGTATTTAAACCATCTCTTTTTTGTAGTCTTTGCAAGCTCATTTATTTCTTTCAGAAGTCCGTGAAGATTCAGAAACTGCGTGCCTGGCGTGGCCTTCTTATTTTTATCAACAAAAAGGAGCGTGCCCATGACGCAGTGGTGATGGCAGGTGTGATTGGTCAGGGCATGACCTGACATGGCTGAACCCAACTTTACAAAAGGCGTAATCGCGCTTAATGGAAACCAGTCCTCGTATGCCTTTGTGATGCCTGTCTGTTTGCCGACCTCGTGTATCATATCCGCAAGGGTAAACCGTTTGCTAAGCCTTTCTGCCTCGGCAAATCTCCCCGTAAAAACTACAGGCTGAACTGCAATCCCTGTAAGCACATCCAGATTTTCAAACGCTAACTTGATAAGGGGGCCTATCTGATGGTCGTTTATGCCTTTTATAACAGTCGGGACAAAGATTATCCTCAGCCCTGCCTTTCTTGCAGATTCAATTACCTGAAGCTTGGTTTTTAACAGCGCCCTGCCCCTTATCTTTTTAAACACCTCGTCATCAACGCCGTCCATCTGGAGATATATATATTGCAGCCCTGCCTCCCTTGCCTTCATCGCAAAATCAGGGTCAGCGAGTTTTATACCGTTGCTTGCTGTCTGTATATGACTGAAGCCCATATCCTTTGCAGCCCTTACAATATCCAGAAACCTCGGGTGTATTGTAGGCTCTCCGCCCATAAACTGAACAGCCTCCGCAGGGGCAGGCCTCATGTTTCTTAAATTCTGCATCATCTTTACAACATCCTCATAATCAGGCTGATACGGGTTTGTATTGGAATCGGCGAAGCATACAGAGCAGGAAAGATTGCAATTGCCTGTTATGTCAATATTGGCAAGGGATGTACTGGTTGTATGCATGTTGCATATCCCGCACTGGCTTGGACATTTTGTCGCGCCGGTGATGTGCGGGTTTGAAAAACCGCGGCCGTCGCCAAAATGCCACTCCTCCATCTGTAAAAAGAGTTTTGCGTCTGAAAAGACAAGGTCTTTGAATATCCCGTGGCTGGAACACTCCTTCTTAATCATGACCTTTCCGTCTTCTATATATTCAATGGCAGGAATGACCCTCAGGCATTCAGGGCATATTGAGTCTATTCTCTTGGGGAGCCCTGTTGTAATGGGCGGCGTATATGTGCCTGAAAATGTGTATCTGTCATCAGAACACTCTGATTCTTTGGGAGGAGCAACTTCACAAGCTGTCATGCAATAAACCTCCGGGGAAATTATTATCTGTTTTTTATATCTCCACAAAATTATACCACTGGTCAGGATACTCCCTGATGCGGTTTTCAAACAACGTTATAATATCCTGGGCGTATTGTTCTGTATTCTCTTCTCCATTTCCTATTATCACGGGCTTCTCTACAATCACGCGATAGCCGTTTTCGTCTTTAACTACAAACGCAGGCAGGATGGAAGCCCCTGTCATCCTTGCAAGGGCAAACGGACCTCCCGGGAAATGCGCTGTTTTGCCGAAAAAATTTACCATGACGCTGTTCCCTGAGCCGATGCTGTTTCTGTCAACAAGCATGGCCACAACCTCGTTTCTTTGCAGTGCATTGGCCAATTCCAAGGTGGCAAACGGAGAATCGCCGAGGATAACTGTATTTACATTATGCTGTTTCCTGTATCTCTCCCGTATGTCATCTATCGTCTCTATGCCGTCACGAAATGTTACAACATTTATCTTTATATTGTGTTTGCCGACAAATACTGCGCCGAGTTCCCAGTTTCCAAGATGCCCTGTTAAAAGCACGACCCCTTTCCCTCTCCCGAGCGCTGTATTAAGGTTTTCCATGCCGTCGAACCTTTTTATCGCCTCCAGCAGGGAATCCTTATCAATAGACCTGAATCTACCGTAGTCAACAAGATAGGTAGAATAATTTCTAAAGGTATTCAGCGCCAATGACATTATCTCATTTTCGCCTGTCTCAGGAAAAACCCTTTTAAGATTTTTCTTTACATTCTGTCTCATCCTTTTATAGAAGAGATAGCTTATGTCTGCTATTCTCCTTGCAAACCAGTAAGAAAGCCATGCCGGCAAATATCCTATCCCCCATATCCCGAATTGATATACTATGGGCTGGGCAAGAAAATGCCTTTCTGCCGCAGACCTGACTTCTTTATTCTTTTCTATTGCCATTTCCATAATTGTATTTTCTATCATAAAATCACATAAAAAAACAACACCTTTTTATACATAACACCTCTTTCTTTTTTTATTTGTATTCTCTGCTGCCTTGTGATATTCCTTTCACAAGCAAACTAAACCGTTTACCCCCTTGGGACGTCTGACCAAAAACGCTATATCTGACCTAAATTTTCATGAAAAACAGACAAAAACCAAAGATTGCCTTTTTCTCATTCACCTGCTGTGAAGGGTGCCAGCTCCAGGTCCTTTCCTGCGAGGACGAGCTTGCCGATATTATAAGTCTCGTGGATATAGTGAACTTCAGGGAGGCCGTTGATGAAAAAAGGGATGATTATGAGATTGCGTTCATAGAAGGAAGCGTCAGCAGAGAACATGAGATAAAAGAAGTTAAAAAGATACGTGAAAAGGCAAATATCGTTGTTGCACTCGGCGCATGCTCTTCAACAGGCGGACTCAACTGCCTTAAGAACAGATTTTCTATGGAAGATGTCATAAAAACTGTTTACGGAAATAAGCCAAAACATTATAAACAGTTTGAGACAATACCTGCACGGCCCATTGATGCAGTAATTCCTATAGACTACTACATCCACGGCTGTCCCATAACAAAGGCTGAATTCCTGCATGTCCTCAAATCGCTTCTTTTAGGCAAAAAACCGGAGATTCCTAATTACCCTGTATGCGTTGACTGCAAGATGGCAGGGAATATATGCGTATTTGAAAAAGGGATGACATGTGTCGGCCCGGTTACAAGGGCAGGCTGCTCCGCTATCTGCGTTACATACGGCTGCATCTGCTGGGGCTGCCGGGGACTTGTAGATGATCCGAATATTGCAGCGCATGAGGATACCTTGAAAAGATACGGACTAACCGTTGATGGGGTGTTGAGGAGCTTTGATTTGTATGGAGGGTGGGAGAGGCATAAGGAGGGCAAGTGAGAAAAGAGCTCCAATGGGACTGTTGTTCATGCTCACTAATTAGGTAACTCTTTTGGTATGATAACAAAAACCAAAGGAGGCCTATATGCATTACGAGTATAAGATTATTCTTAAGAGATGGCTGAAAGGAAAGGCTGATAGTATTTCACAAGATGGATTTTATATTTCGGAGAAATGTATTTTGTGTATTCCGATATAAAAAACTATTAAAACAGGAGGTTAATATATGGAACGAAAAGGTGTAATTACAATGAAGGGAAATCCATTGACATTGATCGGCCCTCAACTCAAGGCCGGAGATAAGGCGCCTGAATTTACAGCGCTGGACAATAAATTAACAGGTAAGGGTTTAAAAGACTTTGAAGGCAAGGTAAAGCTTATCAGCGTAACACCTTCGCTTGATACTCCTGTATGCGACATGCAGGCGAGAAGATTTAATCAGGAGGCTGTGCACCTCCCCCGAAATAGTGGACACACCAAAGGGTTAGGTTATAGTAGAATCATATAACC
The DNA here is from genome assembly GCA_030690165.1 of Deltaproteobacteria bacterium. NCBI lineage: Bacteria > Pseudomonadati > Myxococcota > Myxococcia > Deltaproteobacteria bacterium. The sequence goes on from JAUYHF010000009.1 coordinate 78,242, forward strand.
TAAGGAGGTGTGAAATGCAAGAAAGGAAAGTGAACAGGAAATACGATAAGCAGTTTAAGGAAGAAGCAGTAAGACTTG